>NZ_QKVN01000020.1:0-76053 GCF_003231195.1 Acinetobacter sp. WCHAc060042 | reverse complement strand
CTTAATTATTGGCTTAGATGGGTTTATAAAAACTAAGAAACCATTCTCATACTCTTGATAATGATTGCAACCAATCCAAATATCTTTAAAGCTTTCATCTGCTAAAGGTATTAAATATCCCCAATCCTCATTTAAGAACTCTGATACAGTTACACCATGTTTAGGAAGTTCTTCTGATAAGTATTTGGCTAATGTGTAGCCCCAAATTTGCCCATCCCAATTTTTTTGTTCTTCAGAAGTTTGAGGGAAGTTATCAGATCGAAACTCTATATGTGTTTTTAATAAGCTCATAATTTTCTTATTCTTTAATATTGAATGATTAAAATAAGAGTTCTTATAGAAGTTGTCTATCTTGTAAACTAATTTTTAAAAATTAAGTCATTAATTGAGTTGTATTCCCTTCATTTATATAATAGAGCTGATATGAATATTTTTTAAAACGAAAATATAAGTAAATAATGAGGTAAGTCTATATTTTTACGAAATTTATCGCTTTTGTAAGTAACTTAATTATGTTCTGTCAACCTAAAAGGATCTTTAACTTTTAATAAAGCTGTTTGTATTCAAAATTAGGTTTAACTAAATTTTGAAGAATATCTTTCTCCAATATTACCCATTCTGCAAACTCTGGCTCAATCAATAATGTCTGCGACACAAAGCCATAACACACACGTTGCAGATTTAAACTCAATTGCAGGAGTTGCTCTGCATCATCAACATAAGGCTCAAGGATACTGCGCCACATTTGCACCATCATTTCATAACTCTTTCGATAGCTTTCAATGTTTGAAACCTGCCGTTCCAGCAAAAAAGTCTGCGCCCAGAGAAACTGTCGAATCTGAATCTGTTCGAGCTGAAAGTGAATAATTTGTTGTAAATAGTCTTCAAAATTTGATTTTGTGGATAACTCTATCAGGCTTTGTGCATAACTTTTTAGTTGCTCCGCATTGGTTTTTACGTGCTGATGAATGGTTAATGCAACCAAATCTTCCTTCTTTGAAAAGTACTCATAAAAAGTCCCTAAACCGACACCTGCCACATCGGTAATTTCCCGAATGGTAATTTCATGTGCATGACGCTCATGCAAAAGCCGAACAAAACTTTCTTGCAAAGCTTCTTGGGTGAGTTTAGCTCGCGACTGGCGCGGTCTACGGCGGACTTGGATCTCAGGATTCTTCATAGCACAAAGCTGAACATGGCAGACTCAATTTTTCTCTATACTGAAATGAAAAGCACAGCATAACAAGAGCAAAGTGATATGAATACGACAGGGATGACCCATCAAATCAGCAATCAGTTTGATGAACTGGAAAATTACAATCTGTTTGAAACTGATATCGTTTTACAAAAAATATTGGCCCGTTATGGCAGTCAGGATCAGGCAAGACTCACAGAGATGGGGAAAGTAATTGGTTCGGCGGAATATTATGGCTATGCCGATCTGGCCAATAGGCATACACCTATTTTACATGCCTTCGATGCTCGCGGACGCCGTAAAGACTTTATCGAGTTTCACCCTGCATGGCATAAATGGATGGGGCTGAACCGTCAGTTCGATACCCATGCACATCCGTTTAATCATCCGAATTCATCCTCAAAATGGGTCGAGTGGGCAGCACGTTTTTATTTGGCAGGGCAGGTCGAGTGTGGAAACTTGTGCCCAAATTCGATGACTTTGGGCAGTATTCCACTGATTCAACGTGAGCCTGAACTGTGGGCCAAAATCGGCGATAAGTTACTTTCGACTGAATACGATGAACGTGATGTGCCCATCAGCCAGAAAAAATCAATTTGGCTAGGGATGGGCATGACTGAGAAACAAGGCGGTTCGGATGTCCGTGCCAATGAAACCATTGCAGTACCTGTCGCAGAGTCGGGGCGTAGCCAAGCCTATTTGCTCACAGGGCATAAATGGTTTTTCTCTGCACCGATGTGTGATGCACATTTGGTGGTGGCAAAGACGGAACAAGATGGTTTGGCCTGTTTCTTTGTGCCACGTTGGCTAGAGGATGGCAGTAAGAACCCAATTCATGTGCAACGCTTAAAAGACAAAGTGGGCAACCGTAGCAACTCCAGTTCCGAAGTCGAATTTAAAGACGCGTGGGGCATTATGATTGGGGAAGCTGGACGCGGTATTCCCACCATTATTGAAATGGCGAATTACACCCGTCTGACCTGTTCCGTAGGCAGTACTGCCATGCTTAGGCAAGCCTTGGTGCAATGTATTGTTTATACCCGTCAGCGCAAAGCTTTTGGCAAACATTTAGCACAGCAGCCTTTGATGCAAGCGGTATTGGCAGATTTGGCCTTAGAAACGGAAGCGGCGATGCAACTTAGTTTCCATCTTGCACATTGCTATGAAGCGGATGACGCATTGTCCGTAGCATGGAAACGCATTATGACCCCAGCTTCGAAGTTCTGGGTATGTAAGCGTGCAGTTGAGTTGACTGGCGAGATGATGGAAGTCTTTGGGGGCAATGGCTATGTCGACAACGGCATCATGGCGCGCATTTTTAAAGAAGCCCCAGTCAATACTATTTGGGAAGGTTCGGGTAATGTCATGTGTTTGGATGTATTGCGTGCCATCAGCCGTGATGTAGAGTCGATTGAGATCTTGTTTCAAGATTTAGCATCCACCGCGATGCAAGATGACCAGTTGAAGCAAGAGCTACAAAGTCTATTTAAATTATTCCAGCAGGCACCTGAAGAGCTGCAATTTATGGGGCGCAGTTTGGTCAGTAGGCTGGTGATTTTGACTCAAGCAGTCCTGCTAAAACGGCATGCACCAGACTATGTGGCTGATGGTTTTATTCAAAGCCGTTATAGTCCATTTCATGGTCGGGTTGTCGGGATGCTTGAGATGAAACAACCCGACGTAGAACGACTGCTACATAGAGCATTTGCGGTTTAAGGCACATTATTGTACTGAAAGTTTTTGCGCCTCATGTTGTTCGAGTTTGACGTTGGGGCTGTCCTCAGCCTGAATAATATCAATCGGAATAAAACGGACTTGGACGATACTGGGTTTATTGTTTGAGTCTGACGAAAGTTTCTGATTGAGTGTTGCAATTTGTGCAGGGCTAGGCGGGATATCGCCACGGATAGAGACACGGACTAAAGTGAAATCATCTCTTTTATCGAATTGGATCGTATCAATAATATTATTATCATGATTCAGCGCAGTACTGATGGTTGTTTCAGTACTGCTTTCATATAGTCGAGCATTGAGCAGAGTATAAAAATTAAAGGAGAGATAAATCCCTAAGAGCGCCAAGAACATTAAGCTAATAGCATTACGTTTGAGAAACTCTTTGACATTACTCTGCACTTCTTCGCTGGAACCACGTCTAAAGCCTGCAATCCAAAGGACTAAAGATGAGCTAATCTGAATGGCAAAGATATTGGTCACCGCCAGTAAAAAAGCATTGGCTGAATTTTTCCATTCCATATGTGCAAATAAAATCCCACTGGCCACCAAGGGCGGAACCAAAGCAGTGGCAACGGCGACACCAACGACTGCTACAGACAACCGAGGTGAAACCGAAGCAAAAGCTCCTGCTGCACCACCTGCTAAAGCAATCATCAAATCTAAAATGGTTGGCTGCGTGCGCGATAGAATCTCATTGGTCATAGGCAGGTCATAGTTTACTAAACCAATCACGATTCCAATGCTATAAATCATGGCAATGCCAAGGAGTAAAGTGGACAGCGCGGTTTTAAACAGTAAAAGGCGGTTGTCAATTAAAGCCAAAGCGATACCTGAAATCGGCCCTAACATCATCGCCACCAGCATCGCGCCAATCACTACCGCAGCCGAGTTTGAAAGCAGGCCATAACCTGCAATGATGGCCGCCAAGGCATTCATAATAAAAAAGGTTTTACTGGGAAGAGCATCCGCTTGAATATTCAGTCGAACTTTTTGATGGTCAATTTTTTTTGAATTTTCGCGTAAAGCTTGTTTATAACGAATCTTCTCTTTTAAGAATTCATACTTTTCTTGGTCAGGGGTGTCGTTGACCACAATAGTTGCATCTTTGTCTTTTTCTAATGGCATGATGATGCTCTTATTTTATATCGAGTTAAGTATTAATTTAGCGCTTTTAAAGAAGGAAACAAATATAAACAATAGTGAAAAATAAGATAAGTTGCGTATAAATTTTCAGCATTCGTAAATAGAACTTTTTCTCTTCATACGCGTAGTATGGCTTGGCTCATTTACCTTTAGGTTGGATTGGTCTTTTGTCGTTCAGCTCATCCATCGAACTAGGGTAAGTATTGCGTTGTATGACGTTTCTCACTGAATGGTGGGGTGGATACCACTGTATAGTGTTCTTTTTAGAATAAAACACTCCGATTCGAAATAATATTTTTCATGACCATAGTGGAAATCAGGCGTTGCACATTGGGGAGTGCTGACAGTTGTTCATCATAGAGTTTTTGATAACTTTCCAAGTCATAGGTGACAACATGCAGTAAGTAGTCGGGGTCACCAAAAAGCCGTTGCGCTTTTACAATTTGAGGAATCTGCAAAATAGCCTCTTCAAGGCTGAGCACTGAATTTTTATCGCCATTTTTGAGTGTGACAAAAACAATGGTCGAAAAATTTAAACCCAACTGAGAAAAATCGAGCTGTGCACGATAGCCTTTGATAATACCCGCATCTTCTAAGGCTTTGACTCGTCGATGACAGGGTGAAAGACTCAATCCAACTTTATTTGCTAACTCAGTAACCGATAAACGTCCATCTGCTTGTAGTTCAGCAAGAATCTTCTTATCAATTTTATCCATGTGGAAGAATCTCCCTTTTTTAGCCGTTATTGCACAAAGATTTGAAAGCACATTTTAGAGCCTAAAGGATATCCTTTCAAAATTATTTGAGGCTGTTTGAATGATCAACTCCCCAAATTTTAACAACGATAACCGATAAAAGGGGAAAGGGATGTCACTCAGCATTTTGATTGCGTTTTGGAGCGTTTCTATACTTTTCGTGATCACACCAGGTATAGATTGGGCTTATGTGATTTCTTCAGGAATCCAAGGTAAAAGAGTCTTACCTGCGGTGACGGGACTATTAACTGGACACTTGATGGCGGCTTTGACTGTTGCGGCTGGTGTTGGAACTTTGGTTGCGAGTCAGCCAATGTTACTTCAAGTGCTTACAGCTATTGGGGCACTGTATCTGCTTTGGATGGGTTTGAACTTGTCGATGCGTCCTGCAAGTATTAGTCGTGATCAGGTGGCATTGACTTCCTCTAAATCTTGGTACATTCGTGGGGTGTATTTGAGTGGTTTAAATCCGAAAGTCCTACTTTTATTTCTAGCGTTGTTGCCACCTTTTATTGATCCAAAATCTGCCGTATCGGCAACTTCTCAGATTATTTTATTGGCAGGAATCCATTTGGTTAGTTGTGCGGCGGTTTACTTTTTGGTCGGGTTTAGTGCGCAAAGAGTTTTAGCAACACGTCCTCATGCAGCTATGATCGTGAGTCGAGTCTCTGGTGCATTGATGATTTTGATTGCGATGATTTTATTGTTAGATCAATTTTATTTTTAAGTGTATGTTTCAGCAGATACAAGTTATGGTGCTTAAATAGTTGTATGAGCTATCTCTTTAAAAATAGGCTACGCTAAGAGACAGAAATGACATGAAAGTCGCTTGTAAAGTATACAAAAAAGCGTAAAATTCCAGCCATATCCTATGCGATATCATCCGTTCAGTTAGGTGGGAAAATGGCAAAGAAGAAAGCTGAGCCAAAAGTTGTGATTCACAACTTCGTGGCAAAACACATGCATGAAGTCAACCAAAGCCAAGTCTTTGTAGACCGAAAGAAAAATGCAAAACGAGGCTATGACAAGCACAAAAAAGGGAGATATTCAGATGATTATCTCCCTTTTTTAATGCCTCTTTTTTGTGTTTAAAGGCTTCTAAGCCGTCACAATACGTGTCGCTGATTTGACCATATCGCCTAAACCGTGTGTTTTAAAATAATATTCCATTTGGCTTTTTACAATGAGTGGATTACTCATTTTCAATGCGTGTTCTAAGAGTTCAATCGCGTCAGGCATCGGCACATGACAAATAGCTTTGCGTACACGCAGAATGTTACTTGAGCTCATCGACAGCGTATTAAAGCCCATTGCCATCAGTAAGATCGCAGATAAAGGGTCTCCTGCCATTTCTCCACAAATGCTGACTGGTTTGTTGTACTTATGACACTCTTTGACTAAGCGAGTCAGTGCACGCAAAATTGAAGGGTGGAAATGTGAATAAACGTTAGCAACCCGTGGATTGTTTCGATCGACTGCCAGTAAATATTGGGTTAAATCGTTTGAGCCGACCGAGAAAAAGTCAACCAATTCGGCAAACTCATCTATTTGCAACAGCACGCTTGGAACTTCAACCATAATACCAATTTTTGGTTTGGTGATTTTTACTTGTTCCTCTTCTTGCACTGCGACCCAGTCACGCTCAAGAAGGTACAGCGCTTCTTCTACTTCACTGACACTGGTGACCATCGGCAGTAAAATATGCAGGTTATTTAAACCAATACTGGCTTTAAGCATGGCACGAATTTGTGAAGAGAAAATTTCAGGGTGGTCGAGCGTAAAGCGAATGCCGCGCCAACCGAGTGCGGAGTTTTCTTCCTCAATGGAGAAATAAGGTAAGTCTTTATCGGCGCCAATATCGAGTGTACGCATCACCACGGGTTTGTTGGCGAAGTGGCTCAACTGCTGACGATAAATCGCACGTTGTTCTTCTTCACCAGGGAAGCGGTCACGGAGCATAAATGGAATTTCGGAGCGATATAGACCAACACCTTTGGCTCCGCGTTGTACACCGCGCACCACATCAATCATTAGACCAGTATTGACAAACAGTTTGACTGCGACACCATCAGGGGTGATGGCATCTTTGGTTTCATACTGTTTTAAGTCTTTGGCAATTTGCTCTTCTTCTTTTTGAATCTCTTTATAACGGGTACGTAGACGACGAGGTGGATTAATAAACACCCGACCTTGATGCGCATCGACAATCATTTCAACGTCATCGAGTGTATTAATCGGTAGTTCAGTCACCCCCACAACGGTTGGAATGCCGAGAGCACGTGCCACAATTACCATATGCGAGTTCATGGCACCTTCAGTGGTGACAATCGCAGCAATTTTATCGACAGGAAGTTCAACCAAAGCTGCGGTTGAAATTTCCTCTCCAATCAGAATACTTTCATCGGTAAGTTCACGGTGACTCGAATCCGCTTCTTGCAAATAGGCCAAAATACGTCGACCTAAATCTTTTAAATCTGCCGCACGTTCACGTAAGTAGTCATCTTCCATTTGTTCAAACAGATCAATATGGTTATCAATGACGATACGTACTGCACCTTGTGCCCAGTTACCTTCGCGAATTTGCTCTTTAATTTCCGCTGGCAGCGCATTTTCATCCAACATGCGTAAGAACACGCTAAACAGGGCACGTTCTTCAGCCATAAGGGCGTCTTGCATCTTGTCATCAAGCGATTTGATTTCATCACGCACTGAGGTTAGGGCACGATCCAGTAGGGCTAATTCTTCACTGATATCATCGGCTTCACGGTCAGGAACAGCCGCCAAATCTGCAGGTGGGTAGAGAATGACAGCACGGCCTAAGGCAATTCCACCTGAACCAGGGACGCCTTGGAAAGTTTTGTAAGCGGGTAAATTGCTGGGCTTACGAAAAACGTCGATATTGCCCACGGCATGTGCGTGCGCAATGACCCCTGAAAGTTGTGCACAGAGGGTGACAAGGAAGGATTCAGCCGCTTCACTAAAGTCTTGAGGCTCTTTATTTTGCACCACAAGCACGCCCATGACTTTACGGCGGTACATGACGGGTACGCCAAGGAACGAGTTATAAATTTCCTCACCTGTTTCAGGTAAGTACATAAAACGTTCATGTTTCGGGGCATTGTCAAGGTTGACAATTTCTTCGCGTTGTCCGACTAGGCCGACCAAGCCTTCACTGGTATGTAGTGAAACATGGCCGACTGAATCGGGGTTCAAACCTTTCGATGCCATCAACAAATAACGTTGATTACGCTCGTCCAATAAATAAATGGAGCAAACGTCAACGTGCATGGCTTCTGCCACATGGTTGACCATAATGTCGAGTGATTCATGCAAACTGGTGGACGCATTGATTTCTTGCACAATACGTCTAAGGGTATCCAGTTGCATATTCGACATCGCATCTACTCCAAAAAAAGTGCGTCCAACTTATTTATAACAAGAGAACCTTAAAAAATCTGTAGGACGTCTAGATTTTTTAAGGCTTTTTTTGAGGGAGCTGATTGCACAACTCCACCATCGCTTTGCGGTATACATCGCGTTTAAAATTCACCACTTGCCCCAGTGGGTACCAATAGCTGACCCACTGCCATTGGTCAAACTCGGGCGGATCAGACAAATTCAAACGAATATTCTGAGCGGGGGCAGTGAGTTTGAGTAAAAACCACTTTTGTTTTTGTCCAATACATACGGGATCGGAATCTGTACGAATGTATCGGTGCGGCAAACGATAACGCAGCCAACCTTTAGTTTGCGCTACTATTTGGACGTGTTCGGGCAGTAAGCCAACTTCTTCTCTCAGCTCACGATAAAGTGCCTGTTCAGGGGTTTCTCCATATTGGATACCTCCTTGTGGAAATTGCCAAGCATTGTGTCCAATGCGTTTTGCCCATAAAACTTGTCCAAACTCGTTTGCCAAAATGATCCCGACATTGGGTCGGAAACCTTCCGAATCGATCATTTGGCTACCTAAATATTGTGTAATTTATGACTTTGCGATCGGGGATTTTTATTTCTGTATCCAACTCGAAAAAAGCAAAGTTTAAAAATGTTAAAATTGCTATGATCTTAACGAATTTCTATCGACTAGCGGAGATAGATTTACAAATTTTTTCTTAAATTTCAGTTTTTACGAGTATTTTCATGAAATTGGCGCTATTTGATCTCGATCACACCTTGTTAAACACCGATTCGGATCATTCTTGGGGAGAGTTTTTGGTGAATGAGGGCTTGGTTGATCCAGTTCGCCATCGTGCCATGAACGATAAATTTTATGAAGATTACAAAGCAGGGCAACTCGACCCGATTGCTTATAATGAATTTGTGTTTGAATTTTTAACTCAACATGACAATACCTACCTCACTGAACTGCATGAGTTATTCATGCAAAAAGTGATTCGCCCGCAAATGCGTCCTGATGGTTTTCAAGCCATTCAACGTCACAAAGAGGCAGGGCATGCTTTGGTTGGGATCACGGCCACTTCAGACTTTATTACCGCCCCAATTTTTCGCGAGTTTGGGATTAGCGAAATCATTGCAACCAATGCTGAAGTGGTTGATGGCAAATACACGGGCAAAGTGATAAATACGCCGTGCTACCAAAAAGGTAAATTGACGCGTTTAGATCAGTGGCTGGCAGGGCGTGATGTCAGCGAGTCTTGGGCGTATTCGGACTCTATTAATGATCGTTTTTTACTGGAATACGCCGACCATGCGATAGCTGTTAATCCTGATGATCGTTTGGAAGCATTGGCTAAAGATCAGGCATGGGAAATCCAAGACTGGTCCATTTAATTATTTATCTTTCGATATTGAAAAGGCTACTTTCGGGTCGTCTTTTTTATTGCAAAGACATTGAGTCAGTCAATTTCATTGAAAGCAAATCTATTGATAAAATATTGCGGTGATGGGACGACAAATCTTGGAAAACTAACTAAATATGCTATGTTAAAACTTGGCTAAAGCTATTTTGACTATGTAAAAATTAGAACAGTATCGTGGAGAATAACATGAGTGTACGACCAAGAATGACCCATCTGTTTGAGCAACTCGGTTTAGATGCAAATGAAGATGCGATTGCCTTATTTATTGTAACGCATCAGCTTAATGCGCAAACCATGATTGTTGATGCGGAATATTGGACTGAAGCGCAACGTCAGTTTTTGGCAGAAAAAATTAAATCGGATGGTGAGTGGGCAATTATTGTGGATCAACTCAATGAATCTTTACATGAAGATTCATTGATTAAAAAATAAGTGATATTTTTGGGGCGATGCTGAAAAGCTTTGCCCCCATTTCTTCAATAAAATAAAAAATAAGAAGCAATTTATGTCTTTAGATCAACAATCTTTTCCGTCGCCTCGTGTTTTAGAGAGACGGGCTTCAGTCGATCAGCTCGAACTAGATCGTGCTGTATTTATCGGGGAGAAATATGCGTCGTACTATCAGGCTCAATTTGAAAAAATCACACCCAAGAAACAATATGCAGGATTTAATGTTGCGGCTTTTTTCTTGGGCGTAATTTGGTTGTTTTATCGGAAAATGTACAGTTATGGCTTTATGTCCATAGCTCTGATTGTGTTCATCGGGATTGTTGAAGCACTTTTGGGGATTGACAGTTCGGGGGCAAATATCGGCTTGGCTGTTGCATTTGGCATGCTGGGTAACACTTTGTATAAGCATCACGTCGATAAGCAGATTACTAAAATCCGCCAGTTCGGAAATGGCAATGTCGAAACAGAATTAGAAAATCGTGGTGGTACAAATCTCTTAGCCGGTGCGATTTTGTTAGCGATTTGGCTTGGACTGATTGCATTGGCTATAGGCGGTTCTTAAGTCACTCCTCGCACCAAATAAAAAAACCATCCTACAGGATGGTTTTTTTATTTGGTACAGCGCTTATTTCATCATCGTAATCAATTCTTGCACTGCACGCGACTGCGTTCGCCCAGGATGCCAAACCATACCCAATTGGCGGTTCATTTCAAATTTAATATTTAACTGTTGTAGGTCTTGATTGATCAAAGTCTTGGGAAGCACTGACCAGCCCAATCCAATAGATGCCAACATGCGAATTGATTCGAGTGGATTATTACTCATGCTAATTTTAGGTTTTAGCCCTTGTTTCTCAAATTCTGCCAGTGTGATTTGGCTGGTATAGGTTTGAGACGCAGGCAATAAGCTTGGGTACTGAATCAGATCTTCGAGTTTTAAGTTTTGCATTTGTGCCAGCGGATGAAAGGGCGCTGCTACAAAAACTAAGGGGTCTTCCCAAATGGTGACATATTGCAAACGCTCATCTAACTTCGGTGGAAGCGTCAAAAAAGCCAATTCTAAGTCACCAGCCAGTACTTTTTCATGCGCTTGCTCTGAGTCGACAAAGTGTACATCTAAAGTGACATTGGGAAAGGTTTGTACATATTCACGTAAATGATTGGGTAGGTGATGTAAACCAATATGGTGACTGGTGCCAATTTTAAGTTTGCCTTGAACCATGCCTTGTTCATGACTCAAGGTATGGTGAATGTCACCCAGTTCATTGAGCCAATTTTTGACTTTAGGCAGCAGTGAATGTGCGGCATGCGTGGCTTGTACACCACGACCTGCCGACTCAAACAGTTTCACACCAAAATATTCTTCTAAACTATGAATACGTTTGGTCACAGCAGGTTGCGTAATGAAGAGTTGATCTGCGGCTAAAGAAATAGAGCCGGTTTCCATGACTTTTACAAAAGCTTCGAAGGCTGCAAGATTCATAAGGATAATCTGGTTATGAAAGTATAATTGAATTATAAAATCATTTTATATGAATTGCGATCTTTAAAATAAATCGGGTGTTATTTCATCTGCATTGAGATAAAAAAAGATCACTAAAAGTGATCTTTTTAAGTTAATGAGAGGAGATGGGGCTTAGGCCGGAATATTTTCTTCTGGGCTACGGCTTTTTCTTTCCCAAATTCGCTCATGGAAGAAGAAGGCAAAAGCTTGAACAGTCGGTTCTAACAAACTTAAGGTAACCGCCATCCATAAGTTACCTGTGACCATATACGCAACTAACATAGCGACCGTAATATGCATGATGTAGTAGCTTAAAGTTTTTTTGAAGATGCGTTGATTTTTTGCTACAAATTTTTGAATGTTTGACATGATAAAAGTCCTCTCAATAACACTTTACATTTGTAAATAATAATTATTATCATTAGCAAAGTCAAAATGAAATTTTGATTGGTCTCGATTGAATTTTTGAATCAAGTGAAATAATGTGCTTCGTTTTATGTTTAACATAATAAAAACAGAGATTAAGGCTTTTGCTTGAACCATTAATCCTTTTGTAAAAATACAAGTAACTTCAAGTTATGCCAAGAATTAAGAGCGTTCATTCCGCATAAAATTGAATGTTACTAGTGAATTTATGTCGGCAATGTTGAGCTGAGTTTGTTTTGTTGTTTGACTCTATTGGATTCTCAGCGCTACTTTTATGTCTAATGCAAGCATAGATAATTTCAAGCGTTAATTGAGAGAAAATAAACGTTGGTTTGGGATGGTTCAGTTTAGAAAAAGCACGGTATACAATGTGTTATGAGCTTAGGTAAAATCTGCTGAAAGCGTCTAAACTCGGTAGCAGAGCATGAACTTGAGTGATTTAAAAATAATTCCAAAAAGTTTTTAAATTAATAAAAATGATAAATTAGATTTATGTGAAATCACCGTTATAATCGTTTTTAATGAAAGAATTACCCAGTCCAGTGGAGTCAATCGACATGGCAGGCGAAAACCAACAAGCAAAACCCCAAATTCCAAAAACATTGTATGACAAATTGTGGGATGACCACTTAGTAAAACAGCGTGATGATGGCTCAGCTTTACTCTATATCGACCGTCATTTATTACATGAAGTGACGTCGCCACAAGCCTTTGAAGGTTTGCAACTTGCAGGCCGTAAGCCATGGCGTTTAAGTGCGAACGTGGCAACACCTGACCATAATGTTCCAACCTCAAGCAAAGAGCGATCAGAAGGTATTGCAGGCATTGAAGATGATACTTCACGCATTCAAGTCCAAACCTTAGACGACAACTGCAAAACTTTTAATGTAGTGCAGTTTGACATTAATGATGTGCGTCAAGGTATTGCACACGTGGTGGGACCTGAGCAAGGATTAACTTTACCAGGCATGACGGTGGTGTGTGGCGACTCTCATACGGCAACGCATGGTGCTTTTGGTTGCTTGGCACACGGGATTGGGACATCTGAAGTAGAGCATGTATTGGCAACCCAGTGCTTGGTTCAAAAGAAGATGAAGAACATGTTAGTGCGTGTTGATGGAAAGTTAGGTCAAGGTGTCACTTCGAAAGATGTCGTTTTAGCCATTATCGGTAAAATTGGTACAGCGGGGGGAACTGGTCATGCCATTGAGTTTGGTGGTCAAGTCTTCCGCGATATGTCGATTGAAGGTCGTATGACCGTGTGTAATATGGCGATTGAAGGTGGTGCCCGTGTGGGCATGGTCGCTGTTGATGATAAAACCATTGACTATGTGAAAGGTCGTCCCTACGCACCACAAGGTGAACAGTGGGATGCAGCAGTGGCTTACTGGAATACTTTACATTCGGACGCAGACGCACATTTTGATACTGTGGTGGTGTTGCAAGGTGAAGAGATTGAGCCGCAAGTGTCTTGGGGCACATCGCCTGAAATGGTGATTCCAGTTTCTCAAGCGGTGCCGACTTTGGAACAAGCCAAAGATGATGTACAGCGTAATGACTGGACGCGTGCTTATCAGTACATGGGTTTAACCGCAGGTCAGGCATTGGCAGACATTCAGTTAGACCGTGTTTTTATTGGTTCATGTACCAACTCGCGTATCGAAGACATTCGTGCAGCGGCGGAAGTTGCCAAAGGCAAAAAAGTGGCAAGTACCATTAAACAGGCGATGGTGGTCCCGGGTTCTGGTTTAGTGAAAGCTCAAGCTGAAGCGGAAGGCTTAGATAAAGTTTTGATTGAAGCTGGTTTTGAATGGCGTGAGCCAGGTTGTTCAATGTGCTTAGCCATGAATGCAGACAAATTACAACCTGGTGAGCACTGCGCATCGACCTCCAATCGTAACTTCGAAGGTCGTCAGGGCAATGGCGGTCGTACGCATTTGGTGAGTCCAGCGATGGCAGCGGCAGCAGCGATTGCAGGTCACTTTGTCGATGTGCGTTCATTTTAATTCGGGCTTGGGAGCATAGACATGAAAAAATATACCGTTGAACAGGGTATCGTTGCACCTTTAGACCGTGCCAATGTCGATACAGACTTGATCATTCCAAAACAGTTTTTGAAATCCATTAAGCGCACGGGTTTTGGTGAAAACTTATTTGATGAATTGCGTTATTTAGATGAAGGTTTTTTAGGACAAGATAATTCAAAACGTCCTAAAAACCCCGATTTTGCATTGAATCAGCCACGTTACCAAGGTGCTTCGATTTTGATTTCTCGCGCGAACTTTGGTTGCGGTTCTAGCCGTGAACATGCGCCGTGGGCACTGGAAGAATATGGTTTCCGTACCGTGATTGCACCGAGTTATGCAGACATTTTCTTTAACAACAGCTTCAAAAATGGCATGTTGCCTGTGATTTTGTCTGAAGAGATTGTTGACCAACTCTTCAAAGAATGTGCAGCAAATGAAGGCTATCAACTGACGATTGATTTGGATGCGCAAGAAGTGCGTACACCATCGGGTGAAGCTTTCAAGTTTGAAGTGGATCCTTTCCGTAAGCATTGTTTGTTAAATGGCTTGGATGATATTGGTTTGACCTTACAAGCAGCAGATGAGATTCGTGCTTATGAAGAAAAGACCAAAGCTGCGCGTCCATGGGTGTTTTCAGAAATTCATGCTTAATTGAAGAAACGATATAACTAGTGCTGCGGTTTATCTCTTGTTAATATCAGAGCAAAAGAATTTTAATCGTTTTGCTACTGGTAAAGGTTGGACTTGAACAATGGTGACGAGTTATGGTCGTATTGCTCTACTTGCTTTGATAGGCACATTAACTGCCTGTCAAAGTATGAATACGGCAAGTATAAAGCGTATTCATGAAACCCCAGCAAGTAAAAACAATGCACAAATTTATTGTACAGGTACAGTGAACTGTGAGTTTGAGCGATTGAATAAAATCAAAATCGTCAATGCAGACAATCATCGTGTGAGCCGTGATGCAATTCGAGAACAAATTGTTCGTTTGAAGCGAGATGATTTGAATGATGCAAATTCACTGTTTTTGTCGGTGCCTGCTGGGCAGCATGAACTGGTCATTCGCTTCTATCCAGTCTCAGCAGACCGAGCAGAAACCTTACATGTGATTCATCGCTTTAAGCCTGCTGAACGTTATACTTTTAGAATGTTTCGTGCGCGCAGTCGACATCAGGGAAGTTTATTGAATATGTCTGCACCTGACCCTTTATGTGTCGATTTAAAGCAAAACCAAAGAACAATTCGTCGTTTTTGCAAACCGTACAATGTCCTAAATGGCTTGGGTGAGTTTGTAGAACAAAAACTTTAATCGTGTGAGTTAAAACTCACCAACAATGGAATTTTTCATGTCTAAACATATTTTGATTTTGGCGGGTGATGGCATTGGTCCTGAAATTGTAAAAGCCGCAGAACAAGTGCTTACACGAGTAAACGATCAATTCAATTTAGGTTTAACGTGGGAACAAGGTTTACTGGGTGGCGCTGCGATTGACGCACATGGTTCACCTTATCCAGAGGTAACTGCAGCACAAGCCAAAAATGCAGATGCGATTTTACTTGGTGCAGTTGGCGGACCAAAATGGGACAACATTGAACGCTCAATTCGTCCAGAACGTGGTTTATTAAAAATTCGTAGTGAGCTCAATTTATTCGCAAACTTGCGCCCAGCGATTTTGTATCCGCAATTGGCAGATGCATCAAGTTTAAAGCCTGAAATTGTTGCAGGCTTGGACATTTTAATCGTTCGTGAATTGACTGGTGGCATCTACTTTGGTCAACCACGTGGTATTCGTGAACTGGAAAATGGCGAAAAACAAGGTTTTAACACTGACGTTTATGCTGAGTCTGAAATTAAGCGTATTGCCAAAGTCGCATTTGAACTTGCAGGCTTACGTGGCGGTAAAGTGTGCTCTGTAGACAAAGCCAATGTACTTGAAGTGACAGAGCTTTGGAAGCAAACCGTAACAGCCATGAAAGAAGCAGATTATCCAAACATTAACTTGTCGCATATGTATGTAGATAATGCAGCAATGCAACTGGTTCGTGCACCAAAACAGTTTGATGTGATTGTGACAGGTAACTTATTTGGTGACATTTTGTCTGACGAAGCAGCAATGTTAACGGGTTCGATTGGCATGCTTCCGTCGGCATCTTTGGATGAAAGTGGCAAAGGTATGTATGAACCATGCCATGGTTCTGCACCAGATATCGCAGGTCAAAACGTTGCTAACCCATTGGCGACCATTCTGTCTGTTGCAATGATGCTACGCTATACTTTCCGTGAAGAAGCTGCTGCAAAAGCGATTGAAGATGCTGTAGGAAGTGTGTTGGATCAAGGTTTACGTACTGCTGACATTATGTCTGAAGGCATGAGCAAAGTGGGTACTGCGGAAATGGGGCAGGCGGTTGTGGTTGCACTGAACTAAGTTAGATACACTGGAAAACGCAGCCATTCGCTGCGTTTTTTTTCCCAAGATTTAATAACCTTTACAGGCTTTGCCTTGGTATTGAACAGATTGGGCAATATTGTCTTTTAATAAGAAATGAACTTGGCATTCTAACTGTACATCATAATATGGGGTTGCTGTTGGAATAGGAATCGCGCCGACACTGCTGTCGCTTCGCATAGTGGGCATAGGGGTTGGAATTTGGATGGTGTAACTCAGTTGGTTTGATGTTTGAATTGGTGACCCTAAGGTTTCATAACCGAGTCTGTGTAAGTTGAGCTGACGCCGTATGCTCGATACATCTTGGCCGATATATTGTTCTAAATAGTCGGGGAGCGCAATTTTAGTGGATGAAATGACGGTGTGATTTTGCGCTGGAGCGCTGCTACAAGCTTGAAGTAGTAGAAAGCAAATGGAACTCAAGGAACTGACAATAAAGGGCTTCATGATTATCCCCTAAGCAGAGAGACACCCTTTTAGTATTCTATATCTGGATATTCGTTTGAGTATGGTTCGAGTAATTTGAGATAAACGGTATGTTGATATGCAAATAATACTGCAATTAATTGTAGTTTAAATATAGTCGATGTATAACGTTTAGTCTAAGCGCAGACATTAAAAAAGCCACTTAAAAAGTGGCTTTTTTGCTTCGCTAAAACTTAGCGCGCACGATAAGTGATACGACCCTTAGACAAATCATAAGGTGTCATTTCTACTTTAACACTGTCGCCAGTCAAAATACGAATATAGTGTTTACGCATTTTACCAGAGATGTGAGCAATCACTTCATGACCGTTTTCTAAACGTACACGAAACATAGTATTAGGAAGCGTCTCGGTGACAACGCCTTCGAACTCGATGAGTTCCTCTTTATTGGCCATAGCCTACCTGAATGAATAAATTGGAAAGGCGCAAATTATAGTCAATTTTTTTGCATAAAACAAGGCGGAATGGGCGGTTGCATGATCATCTGTCAGTAAAATAAGCGAACAAGAGTAATAAAGATTTTCAACAAAAAAACTGCATAAGTTGTTGTCAGTTTGGTCAATCGAAGTTAATCTAATTTTAATGTTTTATGTATAAATGAAGAACATACAAGGAAGGTTCTAGCGTGGGTCAGCTAACGGATGCATCGGTTGTATTGCGATTAGGCTACCAAGCGATTCGTCGTTCAGGGTTGCCAACAGAAGAAATTTTAACAAAGGCGGGTGTGGCTTTAAACCAAGTTGAAACCAATGACCGTACGCCTTTGAACGCTCAATATGCTTTTTGGGTGGCGGCTGAAGAGGTGAGCCGCGATCCTGATATCGGTCTACATTTGGGAGAAAATCTACCTTTATACCGTGGTCAGGTAATTGAACATTTATTTATTTCATCTGAAAATTTTGGTGAAGGTTTAAAGCGTGCATTGGCTTATCAACGTCTGATTAGTGATGCGTTTCATGCCAAATTGGTGATTGAGGATGACCGGTGTTATTTGACTAACGGTGAACAGCCTTGGGCTGAAAATTTAGTCAATCGACATTTTTCTGAATGTGCAATGTCAGGTATCTTGCGTTTCTTTAAATTCATTACGGAAGGGCGTTTTGAGCCGATCTATATTGATTTTAATTTCACGAAAGGCGCATCCGATGATGAGTATTTTCGGGTGTATGAATGCCCAGTAAGTTTGGGGCAAAAAGAAACGCGTTTATATTTTGATCCAAGTATTTTGGCTTATCCCTTGTGGCAGGCAGAGCCCGAACTGTTGCAACTGCATGAGCAGTTAGCGATTGAAAAACTTCAAGAATTAGCACGTTATGACTTGGTTGGTGAAGTGCGTCGAGCCATTGGTTCAACTCTTGAGAGCGGGGAGACCACATTGGAAACGGTGGCTTCTCAGCTCAGTATTACCCCAAGGCGTTTACGGACTCAGCTTTCTGAAGCCAATACTAGCTTTCAACAGATTTTGTCCGATTACCGTTGTCGTTTGGCGAAAAAGCTCTTGGCCAATACGGCTGAAAGTGTAGAACGTATTGTATATTTGACTGGTTTTTCAGAGCCAAGTACCTTTTATCGTGCGTTTAAACGCTGGACCAATGAAACCCCAGTGGAATATCGCAAGCGGAAGCAGCGTTAAACAATTCTTCCTAAGCTCCCTTTTATCAAGGGAGGAGTCTCATGTCCTTTGAAAAAGGAGCGACTAGGGAGAGATTGAAAAATAAATTATTCTGGCATATTCAGCCAATGCGGTCCAAGGGGCTGTTTAGGTAATTCAAACTGTGCTGGATAGTCGGCATGAATAAAATATAGTCCATCAGGAGGCGCAGTAATGCCAGCAGCTTTACGGTCTTCTGCTGCGAAAATAGCCTCAATATGTTCGACTTCATACATACCTTGTCCTATTTCTAGTAAACAGCCCATGATATTGCGGACCATATGGTGTAAGAAGCCATCAGCCTGAATGTCGAGCACCAGATATGGACCATGTTGAATTAAGCGACAATGGCTCACATGGCGTACAGGTTGATTAGACTGGCATGCTGCAGCACGAAAGCTTTCAAAGTTATGTGTGCCTTCAAACTTTTGTGCAGCTTGTATCATCTTGGTTACATCAAGTGAATAATAAGCATGCGTGACTTGTTTATGCATCAGGGCAGGTCGCTGCGGATGGTTATAGACCACATAACGATAACGACGTGCTTGTGCTTTAAAGCGCGCATGAAAGTCTTGATCCATCGCTTTGATCCATTGGATCGAGATATCTTTGGGTAGTTGGCTATTGCTACCCATTAGCCAGCCACGTTCGGAGCGAAGCGCGGAGCTATCAAAATGCGCCACCATATTGGTTGCATGAACGCCAGCATCGGTACGGCCTGCACCATGTAGGCTAATTGGTTCATTGGCAATTTTCGAAAGCACCTTTTCAATCGTCTCTTGTACGCTGATCACGCCAGTTTGCTGAGTTTGCCAGCCACGATAATGTGTCCCACAAAATTCAATGCCGATTGCAAAACGTTGCATATGTACCTCAAATTAACCCAAATCATGCCAATGGCTGAAGCGTTCTTCAGCGGTGGGGTATTGTAAATACATTTTGAGGGCTTTGGCATACAGATCTGCATGCCCGAGGCAATCACTGACAATTATTTTGGCTTGGGTTGTCCACGCGGCAACGGCATAGCGCTGATCAGTGCGGCCGAAAGGAACTTGGGTGCTTAAGATAACAACACAGCCTTGTGCATAAAGGTCATCGAAAAGCGCAGTCAACTCGGCATTCACGGCTAAATTACCTGTCCCAAAACCTTGTAAAATGAGAAAGTGGGGTGGGGCCACTAAGAGGTTTCTTAAGTTCTGCATTTGCTGTTCTAAGCCAACAGGTTGCATCATTAGATTAAGACAGTTGAACTGTTGTGATTGTTCTACATCACGTGTTTGTACAATATGTGCTTTTAAATTGTGCGAAATAGATTGTTCAGCAGGCAGACCACTAAAGGCATCTAGTTCAGTGGTATGTCGTTTTATAGCGGTTTGGGCGTGAAACAAATATTGATGGAATGCTAAATAAACGCCGATAGGGTATTTCACTACGGCATCTAAGGCAAAATTCAAATTGTTGATGGCATCACTAAATTCACGGGTGTCAGTTCCTTGTACATTGAGTAAGGGGTACTGACTACCTGTGAAAATCACATGAGCTGAGTCAGCGATAAAGTGTGCTGCCACGGCGCTGGCATAGCTCAAGGTGTCTGTGCCGTGAATCACGACAAAATGTTGGAACTGTTGCAACTGTAAGTGCTGGATCTGTTGAATCAACAATAACCAATCAGCGGCTGTGCATGCACTACTGTCCTTAATGACAGGTGCAACAAAACATTCTATGTCGAGATGAATCGGCAAGACATGGGTAAGTTTGGGAATAAAGTCTTCGGCAGGCATGGGTTGTAAAGGTTCACCAATACAGCCAAAGGTTCCACCCATATAAATAAGCGCAATTTTTTTCATTATAAAAAAAGCAGTCGGTGATGACTGCTTTAGTTTAAAACGAAATGACTTAGGATGCTATGCGACCTAGCAATTGTTCAGCTTGATCTCGTTGTTCAACGCTGTAGTTTGCTTCTTGTTCAGCCAGAATTTCACGTGCAGCTTCAAAAGCACCCAATTGAATATATTGCTCAGCTAACTCAAAGTTTAAGAGGATTTCGTTAACTTCGCTTAGTTGAGGGAAAGATTGTACCAGAGGATCACTTTCAGTCTTATGGGTAGGTATCGTAGACTCAAGACTAAAACTGAGGCTTGGCGTAATAACTGCAGGTGTTTCGTCTACTATTGCTGCATTTGGGCTAACAGTGTCGAAAGAAACAGGAGAAATATCTGTTGTCGCTTCAGTTGTGGGTTGGTTTGAAAAATCAAATGTAAATTCAGGACGCTCATCTGGTGTCGCAATCAACGAAGTTTCAGCTTCAGTTGTTGTAGAAGGCGCATCAAGATTGAACGAAAAATCTAAAGGTTTGATATCTTCTGTAGGAAGTTCCGTTTGAGCAGGGGTGGGGTCCAATGACAACGAACCAAAATCAAGGGGCTTAATTTCCCCAATTGGTTGAGATGGTTCAGTTGCTATGGTGTTTAGGCTGGAAGTATCAAATTCTAAAGTAGGTACTTCAATACGTGTTTCTGGTTCGGGGTGAGTTGTTGTGGTTGTGAATGCTGAGGTATCAAAATCTAGTGGTTTAATGTCTTGAACTGGTTCAACAGTAATACTTTGTGCAGGAGGCACTGTTGTGCTGTCTGATGACATTAGCGCATCGAAATCAGCAGTATTTGGTGCTTCAACAACAGGTCTTTGGGATGCAGGTGCTACGATATCAACTGATTTAAACTGAATTGTGTCAGGAGTATTTGTTTGATTTAACTGCTCATAATCTGATTTTTTGGCTTCTGCTTGCGTCAAAATATCATATAGTTTCAGAGAGCGTAAATGATTCAGCAATTGGCTAATTGCAAATTCATCTTTTTGTAGTAAGTGAATATCCAATAGCAGTAAATATAATTCATGTTGTGAATTGTCTTTATTTAATGCTTGGTTAATCTGCGCTTCAGCTGAAAAGAAATTGCGATCACGAATTTGCCCTTCAATTTTATTGCGGAGATCGGTTGCAAGAGGTGTTGTGGCTTTTTTAGTGACCACATCTTCAACGACTTGAGTTTGTTGAGGTGTTTTTTTAGACGGGCTAGTTTTTTTGGCTTTATTTTTTGCAGCCACTGCTTTTTGAGTTTTTGGCTCTGCTTCTTTACTCGCCTCACGCTTTTTTAAGACTATGGCAACAACCAATAGTAAGATAAATGGAATCACATAAATCAGCATGTTTTACCCCTTTCGAACTTGTCGTTGTGCAAGTTCATCCAAAATCAAATAATCAAAATAACACTTTAGTGTGTTGGCTTTTTATCAGTTTGTTGTGCTTTCAATTGTTGTTGCAATTGTGCAAGACGAGCGTTTAGTAATTGAATTCTCTGATCTTTCTGATTAAGTGCCAGTTCTAATTGCGTTACGTTTCTCTGTAATTTAACGGTTTTTTCACGGGATGTCATAACTTTTAATGACAACTCGTTCGATGTTTGATTTTTTTCTGTCGACTTCTTGGCAGAACCATTGTTTGAATCTTGCTCTTTCTCTGCAACCAAACTCATTTCCGCTTGATTGAGGCGATACTTGGCTTTGCCTGATTGCTGTGAGCTATGTTTTGGCAGTGAAGAAACGGAGACTTTTTGCTCTGTTTTGGCTGTTTGTAGACCCGTTAAATTAAGATTTGCACCACGACGTAAACGGTTTACATCCCCCTGAATAAATGCATGTTCATTCTTGGATTTAATTTGTTGCATGACTTCACCAACAGGACGGTTTTGTTCTGTGGCAATACGTGATGCAATTCCCCATAAGGATTCATTGGATTGAACAATGTGGGCAGGCGTGCTTGATGTCACAGCCGCTTTGGGTGTGACCGTTTTCGATGTTTGAGCTGTAGAGGGTACAGATCTTGATGCCTGAGTTGAATTGGGTACAGGTTGAGGGCTAGCTTGTGTTGCTATCGGTGCTTCCGCTTTTTTAAGGGAGTTGGCATACTTTTGCACCAAGGGATCTGACGATTTCTTGTTTTGTGTGGTGGTTTCAATGTGTTGGGTTGGCGCTTGTGCAATTGTCGCGATTTGTGTCGTAGCTGTTGAGATGACCTGTGTTGGTGTTGTAGTGGTCGTGGTACTCATGCTCGGTGGTGTATGACCATTGAGCTTCAACGGTGTATTGCTTGTCGTTGCTGCTGTTGCTGTTTTTAAATTATTAAACTGTGTGCTAACTGGTAAGTTCAACGCAATATCTTTTTCATTGACGATCACCATAGGTTTTAACGCTTTTTCATTATTATTTGTGCGTGCTTGAAGTGATGCCGAGCGTTTATTGACTGTTTTAATATGTTGCAGTCGTGCCGCATTACCTTCTTTGATTTTGACCACAATGTTGAGTTCTGCATCAGTCAATGGGCGAGATGAGGTAATTGTAATCACACCTGTACTGGCACTGGTACGACGGGTAAAAAAGTTCAGATTACTGGGCGGCTGATGCATGACACCAAGAGACATTAAATCTTCTGCGCTGGCTAGACTGGCTTGAATGGGAGTATTTGGATCGGCATCGTGAAAGTTCAATTCTGCATATAACAGTTCCCCAGGTGCAGACTGAATTTGAATAGGATCGACAGTGATCGCATTCACATTTTGCGAAGCAATAATGGCTAAAATGGCTATCTTTAATTTGTTATTTACGGTCATCTTAATCTTTAGCTCGGTCACAGATCGCAAAGCGAAAATTATAGATTAGCGAGTTGTGTGTTATTTGTAAAACGTTAACATCGGGGTTACAAAAAAAAGCCGATCAAGTGTGATCGGCTTAATACTTTAGCGGTAAATGCTTAAGTATTTTTGTAGTCAATCAGGATGCGGAGCATACGACGTAAGGGCTCTGCAGCTCCCCAAAGCAATTGATCGCCGACAGTGAAAGCACCTAAGTACTCTTTGCCCATATTCAATTTACGTAGACGGCCAACAGGAACTGTTAATGTGCCTGTTACCGCTACAGGTGTTAAGTCAGTCATAGATGCTTCACGGGTATTTGGAACCACTTTTGCCCATTGGTTCGCGCGACGTAACATATCTTCGATTTCATCGAGTGGCACGTCTTTCTTCAGCTTTAAGGTTAAAGCTTGAGAGTGACAACGCATCGCGCCAATACGTACACAATGACCGTCAATCGGAACGATTTGCTGGTTGCCCAAGATCTTGTTGGTTTCAACTTGACCTTTCCATTCTTCTTTCGACTGACCGCTGTCTAATTGTTTGTCGATATAAGGAATGAGTGAGCCTGCTAATGGCACGCCAAAGTTAGCAGAAGGGAAACCTTCGCCACGTTGTAATTCCGCAATTTTAGAGTCGATGTCTAGAATTGGAGAGTGTGGGTCATCTAACAAATCTTTGGTGTTGTTGTACAAATAGCCCATACCAGAGATCAGTTCACGCATGTTTTGCGCACCAGCACCTGACGCTGCTTGATAAGTCATCGAGGTTGCCCATTCCACTAAATTGTTTTGGAATAAACCACCTAAGCCCATCAACATCAGTGAAACAGTACAGTTACCGCCCACGAATGTTTTGGTGCCGTTCACTAAACCATCTTTAATTACGTTCATGTTGACAGGGTCAAGTACGATGATGGCTTCATCTTCCATACGCAGTGTAGATGCCGCATCAATCCAATAGCCTGTCCAGTTTTCCGCTTTAAGCTTCGGGAAAACTTCTGAGGTATAGTCGCCACCTTGGCAGGTAATAATGACATCCATTTGCTTCAGACTGTTAATGTCTGATGCATCCATAAGTGCTGGGGCAGTTTTACCGCCAAACGCAGGCGCTTCACCGCCAGCATTACTGGTAGAGAAGTAAAATGGCTCAAAATGAGCAAAATCATTCTCTTCAACCATACGTTGCATAAGGACGGAACCAACCATCCCGCGCCAACCGACCAGACCTACTTTCATGTCACTTTGCCTCGGTGCGTTAAAAATTAAAAGGGGATTCGAGTGTATCAAAAGAGCGCTTAACTGCAAGCACTACACAATGAAAACAGCAATTATATTGTGCAATATATCTTGTTTATGTTACATGCAAAATTGATATTAATTTATGAATCTACAAAAAATTAAGAATATAAGAGTTGTTGCTTATGATCTGGGTTGAGTTGCTGGCATGTATTGTGATTTGGTTAAGCTTCTGGTCACTGATTCCACGTGATGAATGGTGGTTTCGTGGTGCAGATTTTCCACGGCTCCAGATTTTGGTATTGGGACTGATTGCATTTATTTTGATGTTGCTTTGGGATGCACCTTGGAATTGGGTACGTGAAGTCATTTTTCTGGGATTAATTGCGGCAGTGGCGTACCAACTCAAAATGGTGTTGCCTTATACCTTTGTATGGAAAAAGCAGGTTAAAACGGTTGCCAAAACAGAGTTACAGCCAGAACGCCAGATTTCTTTAATCGTATCGAATGTACTGACGCCCAATACTCAATACCATTTATTACTGCAACAGATTCATCAGCATCAACCTGACTTGATTTTGACTTTAGAGTCAGATGGACATTGGGAACAAGCTTTGAGTGTACTAGAAGATGACTATCCCTATCGGGTTGCAGTGCCTTTGGATAACTTGTATGGCATGCACTTATATAGTCGTTTAGTGCTTGAAAATATTGACGTTAAGTTTATTTTGAGCGATGAAATTCCTTCAATTTATGCCACAGCCATTCTAAGGTCAGGTCAGCCAGTACAGCTATATTGCTTACATCCGAAACCACCGAGTCCGACCGAAGCCAAAGACTCCACTTTACGTGATGCTGAATTGTTGATTGTTGGTGATCAGATTAAAGATTTGGATGAGAGTTGCATTGTAATGGGGGATTTGAATGACGTGGCATGGTCTCGTACCACACGCCTTTTTCAACGGATTAGTGGGCTGCTAGACCCCCGAGTTGGACGGCATTTCGTCAATACGTTTCATGCTGACTATCCTTTACTGCGTTGGTCACTGGATCATGTTTTCCATAGTAAGGATTTTGCTTTAGTACAGATGCAGCGTTTACCCCATATTGGTTCAGATCATTTTCCCGTATATGTAGTGTTGCAAACAGGTCGGGTGTTTGAGCAAGTACAAGAAGAGCTGGAACAGACCGAAGCCGATGAGCAAGAGGCGCAGGAGGCGATCGAAGAGGGAATTGAGAAAGCAGAACGAGAAGGTAAGCAGGTTACAGATGAAATTGCCAAAGATTACCAATAAACACATCAGGTGCTTGGATTTCATCAGTGTAAGATATGGCTTACAGGGATTTGGGAACCTGACGAATGGTGAGTCACTCGGTATGGCTTTATTCTAAGCTCATCAGCACATGGAGCGTGAATGGATCATCCCAGTATGGAAGTTGACGCTGATGGAAATCATCATGGATATGATGTAGGTATGGAATGCCACCGAATAAAACAAGAATAACATTGAAAGCACAACCTCATGTACCCGAGTTTTGCAGGATGCAGAACTCGGGTGATGACTTTTTATATTTAGCGTTTCTTAGAATAAATCTTCTCATAACCTTTTGGACGCGTTTTAAAGCGGCGGTGAAACCACATATATTGAGTCGGAGCAATGCGGAGTTGATTTTCAATAATTTGATTCACTCGCGTTGCGTCATCCAGCTCGTCTTCGCTAGGTAGGTTTTCGACCGCAGGTTCAATCAGCACTTTATAGTGTGGGTTTCGAATGTCCCCATCACGATAAAAATACAATGGAATAGCCGCAGCCTTGGTCATTTTCAATAAGCGACGATGTGCCGTAACCGTTGCTGCAGGAACACCAAAGAAGGGTGCCATCACGCCTTGTTTTAAACCAAAGTCTTGGTCTGGACTGTACCAAATGGCATGGCCATTTTTTAAGTTGCGAACCAAACCGCGCATGTCATCATGGTCGATTTGGTTTGCGTAAATGGTGGAACGGCAGCGGTAAATCAGCATATCCAACAGTGGATTATTTTGTGGGCGATAGACCACATCTGGCTCAAAATACTGTGCACAAAGGTAACCGCCTGCATCAAGCAAAGTCGAATGGGTCCCTAAAAGCAGCGCACCTTTACCTTCTGCTTGTGCTTTTTCAATGTGCTCTAAACCTTCAATACTGACACGACCAGTAAACCATTTTGGGCTATACCATGCATTCAACGTTTCAAATACGCCCAGCATTTGGTCGACAAAAACTAAACGTGCATTTTCACGCACTTCTTGGGTAGACCATTCAGGAAAGCAGACTTCGAGATTACGAATGGTGGTGTCTTGGCGCGATTTGAGAAACTTAAAACTGAGGTTGCCTAAGAGGATGGCTAGTCGGTGTTGAATTGCCCAAGGCAGAATTGCCAGTATCATAAGGAATACAATACCAATCCAGATACCCCAATATTTAGGTTGCAGGAAAGACCATTGAAATTCACCGGGTTGATAGTCTGGCTGAGAACTCATAAATTGCGATAAGTGCTGAAAAAGAATGTTCTGAGTTTAGCATGAAGCATGTATGAAGGGACAAGCTGTGCTCGATGCCACCGCCATTCAAAATTGCGGATAATCATTGTTTAGAGACTTTGATAGGTGGGTTTTGAAAAGACAGGTGTACTGATAGAATTTATTTTTATTAACTAAGATTATGATTATAAAAAAAATTTATAAGATTTCAAAATAGCAATCAAAACAACGAAGAAATGGGTCGGGAAAGGAATCAATATTAAAGGCTACATCTTGAGTAGCCTTTAATGACTAATGAGGGAATAAAGAATTCATGAAGATTATGATTTAGTAGCGGAAGTTTGGCCCTCTACTTTTTTGGTTGTCGTTTTAGCCACGTGCTGTTTTTTTGCATGATCTGTTTGCTGTTTCTTGTGGATTTGATGGGTGGCTACTTTTTGTTCTGTGGCTTTGTGAGTTTCATTTGGTGCAGAAGTTGCGGCCATTGCAGAACCTGCAAAAATTGCGGTAGTAAATGCTGCTAATACAATTGATGCTACTTTTTTCATGATCATTCTCTCTTTGAGTGTTTCGATATCTGATTAGATTCGATAGGTATATATTCAAGGATTTGTATGGAAAGATCATGGAGCCAATGTAGAGAAAAATAGTGCGATTGAAATGAATAATTGTAAGCTTTCAGTATTATGGTAAGTATCTCGTTTTTTTAAGAAATCATTAATTTTAATGTTGTTTGGGTGTTTTGAACATTCAGCTTTATTTGTAGCTGGTTTTAAATAGAAAAACAGAAAATTTCTCAATTAGATGTGCAATGCTACAACCAATGAAACAATAAACAATCCGGAGTAGCGCACCGTCTATGGTGCGATGCCCGACATCATAAATCGTCACAATTAAGAAACTCGATAATGCAATGCCTGTATAGGCTCCTTCTCTAAAAAGAACGCAAACTAAACTGGTCATAAAAATGCCTGTAATTAAAAAAAGATATTCTAAATTAATACTAAAATTATGAATAAATGCAGAGTGATCCATGGCGAGCCAGATCAGGATGCCGACAGCAGAGCCAATAAAATTCCCTATCAACTGGTTAAAATTAATCTTTTTACCTGAGTCCATTTGAATGGTTAAAAAGGCTGTCAATGATGCCCATAGAAAGAAGTTGGTATCTTTATTACTATCAAAACAGAGCGCTAAAATGACAATGACGACTGCACATGCAAGTATTTTAAAAAGATAGAGAGCATTGCTCAGGTGGTTTCGGTTCATTATCATGCAAAAACCAGATAGATAAATAAAGTTGAAGAACTGTGCTGAATTATAAGGCGAATTCTTGGGTCTAACTTAAATTTTCGTATCTGATCTTTATTTGTAGATATATTTTTCGATAAAAAAACGCTGCGTTCAGCAGCGTTTTTGAAGAAAAAATAAATTACTTCGTTAGGTTGTCTAGCTCTTCCCAACGTTCAAGTTTTTCAAGCAATAAGTCATCAATTTCGCTCAAACGATTAGACAGTTTAAGTGCTTTGTCTGCATCGGAGATAAAGAGTGAACCATCTGCCAATACAGCATTAATTTCCACTTGTTCTTTTTCCAATGCTTCCATTTCAGCAGGCAGTTGTTCGAGTGCGCGTTGATCTTTATAGCTAAGTTTTACTTTCTTTGATGCCGCAGGCTCTGCCTCAGCTTCGGCTTTTGCCACAGCCTTTTTCACCGCACTTTTCTGATCCACTACAGTTTGGTCTGGGCGTTGCTGTAAATAGTCTTGGTAACCGCCAATATATTCGTCAATATTGCCTTTACCATCAAACACCCACGTTGATGTCACGACATTGTCCATAAATGCGCGGTCATGTGAAATAAGCAGTAAGGTGCCTTTGTAGTCGGACAACATTTCCTCTAACAGCTCAAGTGTCACCATATCCAAGTCATTGGTCGGTTCGTCCATCACAATTAAGTTAGAGGGTTTAAGTAGTAATTTTGCTAAAAGAATACGGTTACGCTCACCACCTGAAAGGGCTTTGACTGGTGTGCGTGCACGTTCTGGTGAGAACAAGAAATCTTGTAAATAGCTGTAGATATGACGACGGTTTCCATTCACATCGACATGGTCAGAGCCTTCTGATACGTTATCTTTGACTGATTTTTCAAGGTCGAGAGCATTACGTAATTGGTCGAAGTAAGCCACTTCCAATTGTGTACCGGTTTTCACAGTACCCGTGTGTTGTTGCTCACCTAAAATGGCTTTAATGAGGGTGGTTTTACCGACACCGTTGTCACCTACCAGACCAATCCGATCACCACGTAACACCAATGCTGAGAAGTCGTTGATGATAGGTGCATCATTGCCAAAGCGAACGCTTAAATTCTCAATTTCAAAGACGACTTTACCTGAGCGATTGGCCTCTTGGGTCGCCATGCTGACTTTGCCTTGCTGGAAGCGACGGGCTTTCGACTCTTCACGCAGTGCTTTTAAGGCACGAACACGGCCTTCGTTACGCGTACGACGGGCTTTAATGCCTTGGCGAATCCAAACTTCTTCTTCAGCTAAGCGTTTATCAAACAGTGCATTCTGCTTTTCTTCTGCTTCCATTTGCTGTGCTTTCAGTTCGAGGTAACGTGAGTAGTTACCTTCATAGCTGCGCAGAGTGCCGCGGTCGAGTTCAACAATTCGAGTGGCAATGCTGTCCACAAATGAACGGTCATGCGAGATGAACAGTAAAGTTAAATTATTTTGATCGAGTAAAAACTTTTCGAGCCATTCAATACTTTCAACGTCCAAATGGTTGGTTGGTTCGTCTAGTAATAGCACATCGGGTTGGGTAAGGAGAGCCCGAGCAAGTAGCACACGACGCTTACGACCACCCGATAAATCGGCCAAATCAGCATCTGGGTCTAGGCCCATTTTACTTAAAATAGAATTGACTTTGGTTTCTAAAGCCCAGCCATCCAACTGATCTAGTTTGTGTTGTAGGTTACCCATGCGATCACACGCTTCCATGTCTCCGAGCACACAAGCATCACTGGCTTCATGATATGCTCTGAGTACATCCGCAGCTTCACCTGCGCCGTCTGCCACGATATCCGCCACTTTGCCCGAATCCATCGGTACGTCTTGTGCCAACATGGAAATGGTGATGCCGTTTTGTAGAGAAACTTCGCCAGAGTCGGCTAATAAGCTTCCCTCGATCAGTTTAAGTAAAGTAGACTTACCCTCACCATTACGACCAATTAAACACACTCGTTCACCGCGTTCCAATGAAAAGTTCGCGCCGTCGAGCAAGGCAGGTCCACCAAACGCAAGTTGGACATCCCTTAAAGTAATATAGGCCATAATGTTTCCTGAAAAATCTCAAATGAGGACTTGAAGTGTCTAAACAACAAAATATTGATAATCAAGCGCCATTGTCCGCACCCATTGAAGATTTGCAAGTCCGAATTGCATTTTTAGATGATTTAGTTGATCAACTGCATGAACAATTGGTGGTTCAAGGGCAGGAAATTGCTGACTTAAAGAAGCAAATGCAAATTTTGTATCAACGTGTTGAAGCATCGGATGTTTCAGATGGGATAGCACCTTTTGACCCGATGGCTGATCGCCCTCCACATTATTAAGATCTGGTTTTATTGTGCTTTAAATTCTCAGATTTACTGTATGTGTATCCATTTTGGTGTTGATCTTTTTTGGAATCCAACATTGGCTTGATAATAGACGTACAGATCTGACTCAAAACTGAATGAGTCTAAAGCGTAAGTAAAATATAGCTTCATATTATTTTCGCATTCGCACTTTTCTAATGATCTATATCAACAGATCTATACCACCAAAAAGCACATCAAGGTTTAGGATTCGTCAAAATCATTTGACCTTTGATGCAGTTCCGACTCTAATACGTGCTTTCTGGTGTATCCCATAAAAATGGCCCTATGACTTCAAAAGTTGTACTTCTTGATCTTGAAAATAATGTTCCTACGGCAAAGCTTTTGCGCGAAATAATGGAGCACTATCCAACTGTGTATTTGTTGAATTGCCAAGGTCAATTTGAATATGCATTGTCCGATTTAACTGAATTGGCAAGTTGGATCAGTAGCGGTCAAGTGGTGGTATTAGAAACGCCAAAAGCCGAACAAAAAGAATATGAATATGCGGTTGTTGTGGGGCAGTTAATGGCTTTACTTGAACCTGAGACGCATGTTGAACTTATTTCTGCTGTCAGTACAGCCGAGCTATTGTTGGCATTGATGCAGTCTTCTCAGATCAGTTGTCATTTGATCCAAATTCAGACAGACTTGCAAACGGTAAAAGGACTGATTCCAAGTTTAGAGACTATTCAAAACCAGCCCTACTTGAAAATGGTCAAAAAATATTGTGATGCTTTGGGCAAAATGTCAGGTAAACCAACCACACTGGATGGTTTAAAAAACTCAATCAGTAATATTTTGCAACTCGTACCTGAAAAGACCCAACGAGTGGTCGGTATGCTGATCAACCTAAAAATTGTGAAGCGTTATGATGAGCAAATCAGTTTCCGTAAAAAAGTATTGAAACAATGGTTGGCATTGAATATCGAAAAACAAGACTCGGCTACTGAACCGAAAACGTTACAACAGGCATTGCAGCAATTAAAAAAAGATGATGAGAGCGATACTGTTGAACCTGTTGTGGAAACTTTGTCAGCACAACAAGCGTTGTTTAAAAATTTTGCTCAAATTGACCCCGTACAGCTTGAGGTCGCACGCAAATTGCGTGAGCTCAAAACCAATAAACCTAAAGATATTTATGCACTCCGTGATTTGCTTGAGCAAATGTTTCCGAAGTCAGATGTACGTATGTTACTGAAAGAGTTGCTTGATAAAGGCTATATTTATTGGAATGGACATGAAGTTTTATATAGTCATGAAATGTTCTTAAATTAATTTTATCGTTCAAACTTGCGTTTTATATTGTGCTTATGCAACTCTAATAAAGGAATAAAAAGGTTGTGCTATGGAAAATATTGGAATTTGGGTTGCTGGATTTATTATCTTGTTCGTTCTCGGCTCGATTTTTGGACTTCGTGTGAGTCCAAGAGAAAAAGCTTTGGGGGAGATGCGAGAAAAAGCCCGCAAGATGGGCTTGCACCCACGTTTAGTTGCGGCACCTGAATGGACGAAAATACCGATGGCATCGGAGAACCGTGCCAGTATGGTGGCGTACTACAGTGTCCTGATTCCAGATGCACGCCTACCTTTAATGCGTGCTCGTGTTGTTGATCAGCAGCTTGAGCTCATTACAGGTGATGACAAGTTTAAACATTTACCCATTGAATTAAAGGGTATTTATGCTATTGATATGCAAGCAAACTGCGTGGGAATCTATTGGGATGAACATTCTGACTTAAGAGCAACCCAGTTAGATGCCATGAAAGCATATTTACAGTCTTTGGCTGAACTTTAATTTTACAGACCCATTGAAACAGGATTAACGGTTAATATGGCGAAAGCTCCTCGCTCCACATCCAAAAGTACTACAGCAGATTCTCCTGAGGCTGGGAAAAAACGTGCTTTAGTAATTGTGGAGTCGCCTGCAAAAGCGAAAACAATCAATAAATATTTAGGCTCGAATTACATTGTGAAGTCTTCCGTTGGTCACGTTCGTGATTTACCGACGGGTGGCTCAAGTAAGACTGCAGAAAAAAAGCCAGCGACACGAACCAAACTGACCGATGCTCAGAAAGCTGAAAAAGCACAGAATGCCTTGGTCAATCGTATGGGGGTTGACCCTGAACATGACTGGAAAGCTCATTATGAAGTGCTTCCAGGCAAAGAGCATGTGGTTGCTGAACTGAAAAAGCTTGCTTCGCAGGTTGACGAGGTTTATCTCGCAACGGACTTGGACCGTGAGGGAGAGGCCATTGCATGGCATCTTAAAGAGGTCATTGGTGGTGCGGACTCTCGTTACCAACGTGTCGTTTTTAATGAAATTACCAAAAATGCCATTCAAGAAGCTTTTAAACATCCAGCACGTCTTGATATTGATAAAGTCAATGCGCAACAGGCCCGTCGTTTCTTAGATCGCGTTGTTGGCTTTATGATTTCCCCATTACTTTGGGAAAAAATTGCCCGCGGTTTGTCTGCTGGTCGTGTTCAGTCTGTTGCCGTGAAACTGGTGGTTGAACGTGAACGTGAAATTCGTGCGTTCGTCCCAGAAGAATATTGGCAAGTTTTTGCAGATACCAAATCACAGACGGATGACATTCGTTTAGAGGCGGTCAAGCAAGCGGGTAAAACCCTAAAATTACGCAATAAAGCCGATACCGATGCTTTACTGAAGCTCATTAAAGACGCAGATTACAAAGTGTCAGCACGTGAGGATAAACCGACCAAGGTCAATCCGAGTGCGCCGTATATCACCTCGACTTTACAACAAGCCGCGAGTACACGTCTGGGTTTCTCAGTGAAGAAAACCATGATGTTGGCGCAGCGTTTGTATGAGGCGGGTTTTATTACCTACATGCGTACCGACTCGACCTTTTTGAGCGACGATGCGGTGAATATGGTGCGTCATCATATTGAGACAGAGTTTGGGGCAAAGTATCTGCCTGCTAAGCCGAACCGCTATGGTAACAAAGCGGGTGCACAAGAAGCCCATGAAGCGATTCGTCCATCAAATGTGGCTTTAAAAGGTGACAGTTTAGTGGGTGTGGAGCGTGATGCTCAGCGGTTGTATGACCTGATCTGGCGTCAATTCGTCGCGTGTCAAATGACCCCAGCAGAATACCTGTCATCAACTATTTTAGTCGATGCAAACGGTGTTGAGCTCAAAGCTAAAGGTCGCACACTGGTATTTGATGGTTTCACCAAAGTCCGCGGTCAAAACAAGTCAGATGACGATGTATTATTGCCAGCGGTCAAAGTGGGTGAAATCCTCAAACTTGAAAAACTCGATCCATCGCAACACTTTACCAAGCCACCTGCACGCTTTACCGAAGCGTCACTGGTGAAAGAGCTTGAGAAGAAAGGGATTGGCCGTCCATCAACGTATGCGGCGATTATCTCAACCATTCAAGATCGTGGTTATGTCAAACTAGAAAACCGCCGTCTATATGCAGAAAAAATGGGTGAGATTGTTACAGATCGTTTGGATGAAAGTTTCAATAACCTCATGAATTATGACTTTACCGCGGATCTAGAAGGTCAGTTGGATAAAGTGGCAGATGGTGAGCGTAATTGGAAAGAGTTGCTTGACAGTTTTTATGGTGATTTCAAAAACCGACTGACCAATGCTCAAGGTGAGGGCGGTATGCGCCGTAACCAACCTGTTGAAGTCGAAGCCGTTCACTGTAAAGAATGTGACCGTCCTATGCAGATTCGTACAGGAACTACAGGTGTGTTCTTAGGGTGTTCAGGTTATAACTTGCCACCGAAAGAGCGTTGTAAAGGCACGTTGAACTTAACACCAGTTGAATCACTTGCAGCACTCTCGGACGATGATGCAGCAGAAACAGCAGACTTGATGTCGAAAAAGCGTTGTCCGATTTGTGAAACCGCAATGGACAGCTATGTGATTGATGGTGGTCGTAAATTACATATCTGTGGTAATAACCCTGATTGTGCTGGTTTTGAGCTTGAAGAAGGTGAGTTCAAAATCAAAGGCTATGATGGCCCAACCATTCCATGTGATAAGTGTGATGGCGAAATGCAGTTAAAGACAGGGCGTTTTGGCCCTTACTTTGCTTGTAACAGCTGTGACAACACGCGTAAAGTACTGAAAAGTGGTCAACCTGCACCTCCGCGTGTCGACCCGATTAAAATGGAACATCTACGTTCAACCAAGCATGATGACTTTTTTGTCCTGCGTGATGGTGCGGCGGGTCTGTTCTTAGCTGCAAGTAAGTTCCCGAAAGTACGTGAAACACGTGCTCCGAAGGTTGCTGAATTGCGTACGGTGGCTGATCAGCTTGATCCAAAGTATCAGTTTATTTTGCAAGCACCTGATGTTGATCCAGAAGGCAATCCAACACTTGTGAAGTTTAGTCGTAAGAATCAAGCGCAATATATTGGCTCTGAAACGCCTGAAGGTAAGCAAACCAAGTGGTCATTGGTGTTCAATGATGGAAAATGGGTTGAAGCTTAAGTTTTAATTGCTTAGAAATAATCAAGAAATGCTCACTTTGGTGGGCATTTTTTATGTCACAATCCTTTAATCATAATTTATAAAAAATAGCATATTGGGGTATACGTGGACATACAAACAAAAAAGTTTGCCGTATTAATTGATGCTGATAATTCATCAATTAGTGCAATTCCATCAGTACTTGAAGAAGTAGCTAAATATGGTATTGCTAGCGTAAAGCGCGTATACGGAGATTGGAGTAGTGAAACTCTAAAAAATTGGCGTGAAGTGCTTTTACCACATGCAATTACACCAGTTCAGCAGTTTGCCTATACAAAAGGTAAAGATGCTACGGATATGATCCTAATTATTGATGCAATGGATTTACTTTATGCAGGGGCTTTGGATGGATTTTGTATCGTCTCCAGTGATAGTGACTTTACGCCTTTAGCATCTCGGATTCGTGAAAATGGTTTAAGTGTTTATGGCTTTGGAAAAAAGAAAACACCAGAAGCATTTAAGAAGGCATGCGATAAATTTATTTATGTTGAAAATTTAATTGTGGGTAGCGATCTTAAAAATATTGAAGATGAGTTCCTTTCTGAATCTACGGCCAAAAAAATAGTAGAAACCTTGAAAGCAACTGATCAAAAAGCAGCAATCCAACCAAAAGAAAGAATTATTCCAGAAACAGTTGATCGGGCAACCTTAAACTTGATTTATAAAGCAGTTAAAGATAATTCGGATGATAGTGGCTGGGCGTATTTAGGGTTAGTAGGTGGTTATATTAATGCTGTGAAACCTGATTTTGATACTAGAAATTATGGTTTTGATAAATTATCTAGTTTAGTTAAAGCTTTAGGTATTTTTGAGACTAAAATGAATGGAAGCCAAATGTATTTAAGGAAAAGTAGTTTTAGTACATTTATTCGCCTAGTGCAAAAGGCAATTAATAATTACTCAGTAGATGATGGTTGGGTTCAGATGTCTGATATTATTAAATATTTGAAAAATTCTGATTTAAATATTAGAAATTATGAAGAAGCTGTAGAATCAATACATTCTGGCTGGCTTGAGTTTAAAGAATTAGATAATAATAAGTTTGTAAAAATTAATAGAGTTTTGCTTTAGATTTTATTGGCGTACTAAATCAGTTGGTATTTTTAGATAAGTGATTAAGAAAATTGGATTTTGGGGATATGTGGAAAAAACTTCGTATTTTAATCTTGCTGCTGATTTTATTGGTGGTCGCTGTGAATGCTTACAGGGATCAGAACCAAGATTGGAACAAGCCCATTATTGTATTACTCCATCCAGTGAATGCAGATGGACAGGCTACAACTCAGCAATATATTCAGCAACTGAACCTTGGAAACTTACAAGGGGTACAAGGCTATTTAGAGCAGATGTCAGCACAATATCGTGGCCAGCCGATTTCAATTTATTTCCAACTTGGACGCGAGCTCAAGCAGTTACCACCTAAAGTACCTGAGCAGGCGAGCTTGTTGGATACTGTAATGTGGAGTTTAAAGTTCCGTTATTATGCGTGGAAAAATCATCAAGGTTCAGATGGCGCACCAGCTGTTACTTTGTATTTGAACTATTATGAACCTGCACTGACCAAAGAACTGAAACACTCAACAGCTTTGCAAAAAGGGCGTATTGGTTCAGTGAATTTATTTGCATCGACCAAGCAAACAGAGCAAAACAAAGTGGTGCTTGCACATGAGCTTTTTCATGCCTTTGGTGCCAGTGATAAATATGACTTAGCTACTGGGCAACCGATGTATCCCGTAGGTTATGCATATCCAAATCAGCAGCCCTTGTTCCCACAAGCCAAAGCTGAGCTTATGGCTGGACACATACCAACTTCGCAAACACAAAGTAAAATGCCAGAAACGATTGATGATACCTTGGTGAATGAGATCACCGCGATAGAAATTGGCTGGAAAAAGTAACTGTGGATAATGTCGAATTTATCCACAATCCAGTGTGCTTATGTGGATAAATTCATGCCTACAAGTCTGTTGAAAAACATGTTAAAACTAAATGAACGAAATCAGACTTGAGAAGAATATGAAAACAGTAGGTAATGATTTAGTTCGCCATCAACTGCATGAAAACCGTAAGTGGTATTTGGGCTTAGGGATTTTATTGGTCTTGTTTGGTTTAATCCTTTTTGCATCGCTACCTCTCGCGACTTTATCTGCAGTCTTTATCTTTGGTGTATTGATGATGTTAGGCGGTGTTCTGCATTTGATTGCGGCTTTTAAGATTTTTGAGGGCGGTTTTCGCTGGTTATGGGCGCTGTTTGGTGTGTTGTATTGGGTTGCGGGTTATTATGCTTTCACAACACCAGTCAAAACAGCCGTTGTATTGACCAGTATTTTGGCCGTATTCCTGGTCATTGCAGGCGTGATTCGTATTTTTAATGCGATACTATTTCGTACATTCCAAGGCTGGGGCTGGACACTTTTTTCAGGTATTTTAACCCTAATCGCTGGGATTATGATTTTAACTACCCCAGATGCTCCATTTTGGGTGTTGGGATTATTTTTAGCATTCGATATTTTATTCCAAGGGATTAACTATCTTTCTTTAGCTTCTTATATCAAAAGAGAAGTCCCGAAAAGTTCAGCAGATGCCTAAATGATTAATCTGAACAAAAAAAGAGTGCTTTAGCACTCTTTTTATATTTCAACACTCTTTTTATTTAAGTTTGAGAGCTGGCAAATATAATTTATGGAATATTTCACACGATGAAAACTTTTGTTCTTGCGCCCGATTCATTTAAAGAAAGCATGACTGCGGAGCAGGCCTGTACAGCTATGCAACGTGGGATTCAAAAAATAATCCCTGATGCGGTATGTATACATGTACCCATGGCAGATGGTGGTGAAGGTACGGTTGATGCCTTACTCACATCATTAGCGGGTCAAAAAGTCGAATGTGAGGTAACAGGGCCATTGCCATCACAACGAATTAAAACGTATTGGGGTTTATTTGATGGTGGGCAAACGGCTGTTATTGAAATGGCCAAAGCCAATGGGATTCATCTGCTTGAATCTGCGCAGCGGAATCCACTCCTAACCACAACTTTGGGAACGGGGCAAATGATTCGGCATGCCTTGGACGCAGGTGTGTCAAAAATTATTTTGGCACTCGGAGGCAGTGTCACCAATGATGCAGGCAGTGGCATGGCTCAAGCGCTTGGAATCAGGTTTTTAGATGTACAAGGGGCTGAACTGGCCGTTGGTGGTGGTCATTTACAAGAGATTGAACGGATGGATATGCAGGCTTTAGACCCTCGCTTGCAAAAGGTTCAAGTTTTGATTGCCTCCGATGTCACTAATCCGCTGTGTGGAGCACAGGGTGCGTCATATGTGTTTGGCCCGCAAAAAGGGGCGAGTGCAGAGATGGTTGAGCAGTTAGATCAAAACTTGAGTCACTTTGCAGATGTGGTGGAAACACAGCTGAATATGCAGATACGTAATGTTGCAGGGGCGGGGGCCGCAGGTGGACTAGGCTTTGGCTTAATGGCATTCACAGGTGCTAAGCTTCAGTCAGGTGCGACGTGGGTGATTGAGCAAACCCAACTGGCTGAGAAAATAAAGCAAGCTGATTATGTCTTCACTGGTGAGGGCAGTATCGACTTCCAAACCAAGTTTGGTAAAACGCCGTGGGCGGTGGCTCAGTTAGCCAAACAGTTGAATAAACCAGTGATTGCCTTTGCTGGACGTGTTGGAGAGGATATTGAGTCATTATTTGATGAAGGGTTTAGTCAAATTGTTTCGATCAATGAATCCGACTGTGATTTAGCCACAGCATTGAAAAATGCAGAGCAGCATTTGCAAAACAGCTGTGAGGATATCACTCGACTTTTGCTTTTAAATCATGTTGAGCAAGATTAGTTTTAATTTGTTGAGTCAGTAATTGATTCGGGCATAAGGCCTTGGCCTAAATTTGAAGATGTATTTCAGACAGAAATGGATAATCGTTGCTGTAGGCTCATATTGACGTCATAGATTTGTTAAACTAGTAGCATCCACGAATTGATGAGTGATTATGAGTTTAGCCAGCCTAATTGATGAATTAAACCCGCAACAAAAACAAGCTGCCACGACTGAGTCACAACACAGTCTGGTGCTTGCAGGGGCTGGCTGTGGCAAGACCAAAACTATTGTGGCGCGAGCGGCGTACCTGATTGATCAAGGGATTCCAGCCAACCAAATCCAGATTTTAACCTTTACCCGTCGTTCAGCCAGCGAGATTGTGGCGCGAGTGGAGTTGGCTTTAGGTGAGCAGGCAAAAGGGCTGCGCGCTTCTACTTTTCATACTTTTTGTATGTATCTGCTGCGCCGCGTACCGAAAGCCTTTGGTTTAGAACAGTTTTCAATTATTGATCGTGATGATCAGTTGATGATGTTCCGCCTGATTCGTGGGAAAGATGATAAGAAAAATCCCAATCAGTTGCCTAAGCCGCAAGAACTGTGTGATCTGTATTCTTTTGCCCGAAATACACGTCAAAAATTGAGCGATGCCTTAGAAAAACAGCATCCTGAGCATTTGGCTTTTAAAGATCAAATTGCGGAAATCATGAAAGAGTATGAGACACGAAAACGTGCCCGTAGTTTTTTAGATTATGACGATATTCTTGCAATCGTGGCCTCAGCACTCGATCAGTCAGACGGTTTAGCCGACTATGTAGCATCGCTTTGCAAACACATGTTGGTCGATGAAATGCAGGATACCAATCCTTTGCAGTGGGCCTTGCTTGAACCGCTTAAAGACAAAGTGAGCCTGTTTTGTGTGGGGGATGATGCGCAGTCAATCTATGGTTTCCGTGGGGCAGATTTTGAAAATATTCACCATTTTAAAGACCGTGTGCCGAATGCTCAGGTGTTTAAATTGGAGCAAAACTATCGTTCCACTCAAGAAATTTTAGACCTTTCTAATTGGCTGCTCGATCAATCGGAGATTCAATATAATAAACGCCTAGATGCTCATCGGGGTGAGGGTGTAAAGCCTCGCATGCACATTTTCCCAAATGAATTTGATGAAGCAAAATGGATTGCGATCGACATTAAAGAGCGCCATTATTTACAAGGACAGCGCTGGTCGGATCACATGGTCTTGGTGCGTTCCAGCTTTGCAGCACGGCATATTGAGGCAGCGTGTATTGCGGCCAATGTTCCCTATCGTTTTATTGGGGGCATGAAACTGCTTGAAACCGCGCATGTGAAAGATTTACTGAGCCTGCTACGTGTGATTGCCAATCCTCTAGATGATATTGCATGGATGCGTTTTCTCACCCTGTGGAATGGGGTGGGGGATGTGGGGGCAAGTCGTCTCGCTCAGCAACTTTTACTGGAGCCTGAGTTTGATTTGATCTTTGATAAATTAGAGAAATTTGGGCGAATTCCAGCTGAAACCGTGTTGATCATGAAGCAAATGACGGTACTAAAACAGGAAGTGCAGGCTTGCGTCAGTTTGGGTATTCAGGCGATTGAAGCACAATTGGCAGAAAATTATAAAAAAGACTGGAACCGTCGCCAAGGTGACTTTGAGTTAGTGAAGCAATTGGCATCTAAACATACCCAGTTGAGTGAATTTCTTGAGGAATATGTACTTGATCCTGTGTCTATTTCTGAAATCGAACGACAGTCGGATACGGATGTCGTCACCCTGATTACCATTCACTCGGCCAAAGGTACAGAGCAAAAAGTATGTTATGTCGTTAATGTCACGCCAGGGCAATATCCGCATGCTCGTGCCCAAGGTGATTTTAATGATGTTGAAGAAGAGCGTCGGGTCTTGTATGTGGCACTGACCCGTGCCCAGAATGAGCTGATTTTGACCAAGCAAAATTTAAGTCTGTGGGCGCGAGATATGATTGATGAGCAAGGACGGAAAGTCGAAAGTTATTTTTTGAACGATTTGACCCGAAATTTGTGTAGCATGGAAACCCATCATAAGCCCCGTCAGCAAACCGTTAAAAGTGCACTGATTGAACGACAGTCGATTAATTTAGATTTTGGGATTAATCTCGATTAAACTAAACTGATTACATTGTGGTATTTGTTGTGCAATGTTCAGAAAGTAGCGTAGGCGATTGCTTTTTGATGATTTTGCCTATTTTTGAAGGTTGTTGAATGAAAATTTTAGTTCGTAGTTTAGAACGTACAGTAACAGAAGCAGAATTACTTGAGTTGTTTAAACAATACGGCACAGTTGCATCATGTACTTTAGTGCTGGATGCGGCTACAGGTAAATCGAAAGGTTTCGCTTTTGTGGACATGCCACATGCACGTGAGGCGATTAAAGCTATTAAAGGCTTAAACACATTGCGTTTGCATGGTAGCGGTATTCGTGTGAAACAGGCGGAAGATAAGCCTGAGAAGCCAGAAGCATAAGTATGAAGGAGCAATTAATGCTCCTTTTTTATTGAGTCAAGCATGAAAAAAATCTACCCAGCATTATCTATTGTTGCTCCGATGGGGCAATACATTGCACAAGGAAAAAAGACTTTAGAAATACGTTCTTGGCGCCCTACACATTTGCCGTTGAAAGATTTATTGATTGTTGAAAATCAGCATTATTTGACACAAGAGGGTGATGAAGAGTTAGGATATGCTGTGGCTATGGTCGATGTTGAGGCGATTCATCCGTGGAAAGAGGAAGAGCTTGAAGTGGCTATGGCATCATATTGGGACGAAGGATATTGGGCTTGGGTATTAAGTAATGTACGTCCAATGCTTGTCCAGACTCCCGCTATGGCCAAAAGAAAGATTTATTTTATTGAAATAGATCATGCATAATTTTCATTATGCACTGCTGTGCATAAAGTTTAATCTTGGCCTTGTAAAAAACGCCAAACATTAGGAACACCATTCATGACCCGTGTTGCCCGCTATCATGCAGATCGTACCAATCAAAAACTCTATTTTGCTCGCCTTGCCTGTCAACAAGCTGAGCAGAACGATCATGTGCAGCAAGCGCAAGCGCACCGTGAAGCAGCCGTCTTTCATTTACACGGTGCTGTACTGGCCTTTTTACAGGAATTGGTAAGATACTACCGCTTAAATGACTTTAACCCGACCTTGAAATCTATTGAGGAACAAATGGCAGTTAAAGGACAAGTTTCACCTGAGGTAACGGTGTTGCAGCAGTTATCAAAAGAAGGGTTTATCGCAGAGTTAAAGCGTGCTTATCGTTTATGCCAGTATGCGCCAGAACCAACGAGTCCTGAACCAGAGTCTGAAACATCATCGAACTTGATCATTAAAGTGACGCAAACACCGCAAGCATGGTTACCTGATACCAAAATTCTAAGAGAGTGGCACCGCGACTTGACGGCTTTGATTGATGGCTTCCGGAATGAGATGGTCGAGTTCTAAAAGCGATGACCAGCGCTTGAAGTTTGAAAATTTGTCCTTATATCAATAAGTCTAAGCGAAGCAAAGTGCAACTGCCTTTGCCACCATGTTGAACATGGAGGAAATATGTCTATAGAACAGTTGAAAGAATTATTTGGAAATCAAGAGGCCATTTTGGAATTGGTTCAACTTGAAGGTGGCGAATTGGCACTACGTAACGCAGGTTCTGAAAGTGCGCCTTTAGTCACGATACAATTTAATGATGAAGTTAAAGCCCTATTGGGTGATCAAGCAACTGTGGTTGCACAGCATATGGTGCAAGCGGCTTTATACGCCTTACTTGAAAAGCAAGTGGGTGAGTGGCAAGCTGAAGTTGTAGACGAAAAACCACAGTTCTTGAGCTAAACTGAATAAGAAAAAACGCACTGAACAGTGCGTTTTTTTGTATCTCGTGTTTGTTCCTTAGTGGGTGGGTGCCTGATGATGTGCAATCTGAATTTGATTTAAAATATGATTGCTCATATTTTTTGCCATTTCTTCTTTGGCAAAATACACTTCACCAATGTTGTCACGACGAATTACTTCGGCTTCTTCTTTACTTTCCGCACACACCAAGACCTGAATCTCAGGATTGAGAGTTTTGGCAATATCTACGATCTTATGAATATCTAAAATATCCATTGGAGAAAGTACCAACAGGCGCGCATGTTGAATATGGGCTTGAATCAGTACTCCAGGATCGGTTGCTATACCAGAAACAGCCGCAATGCCTTTCTCACGGAGGTTCTCTACAATTTCACGGTTTTCTTCCGCAATCACCACTTTAATGTCTTCGGCCATTAATTGTTTGGTAATACGACGTCCCACTTCACCATGTCCAACAATCACGACTTGGTCGCGTAAATAGTCCTGTGAGACTTCATCAGGCAACATTGCTAGTGGATCCCCACTACGTTCCAGTAAGCGGGCCAAATGAGAGCGTTCACGAATCCAACGTTGTACAGGCTCAATGGCAGAGAACACAAAACTGTTTAAAGTGATGGAGATCAAAGCGCCTGCCAATATCAGGTTTTGTCCTTCTAAAGACAGAAGTTTGAGTGAAACCCCAAGCGTTGCCAAGATGAAGGAAAATTCTCCGATCTGTGCCAGTGAAGCCCCTACAGTGAGAGCTGTATTGATGGGATAGCGGAAGAAGAGCACCAGTGCCATAGCTGCAATGGTTTTGCCAATCATGATAATGGCAACGACAGCAAGCACATGCACAGGTTGTTCTACTAAGATGCGTGGGTCAAATAACATGCCCACTGCAACAAAGAACAAAATGGCAAAAATTTCACGTAGAGGGAGAGTTTCCTCTTCTGCACGATGGCTAAAGTCAGATTCTTTGACGACCATCCCTGCAAAGAAAGCGCCCAGCGCCATGGAAACACCAAAAATTTTATAAGCACCGAAAGCAATGGATACCGCGGCAGCCACTACGGTTAAAGTAAAGAGCTCACGTGAACCAAGGCGAGCGACGAACTGCATGATCATTGGAACCAGACGTTTCCCGATGATCAGCATAAAAGCGATAAAACCAGCCACTTTAAGTAGGGTGGTGCCGAGGGTAAGCCAAATGTTGGTATTTTCACTGCCTGCAAAAGCTTCGCCACCGAGTAAGACCGCTGTTGCAGGTAATAAAACCAGCACCAAGACCATGACTAGATCTTCAACCAAAAGCCAGCCAACAGCGATTTTACCGTTAACTGAATTGAGTAGACCGCGATCTCCTAGGGCTTTGAGTAATACCACTGTGCTTGCGCAGGATAAACTGAGACCAAAAACCAGTGCAGAACCAAAGCTCCACCCCCAGAGCATGCTGACACCTATACCAAGTAGAGTTGCCACAGCAATTTGTAAAATTGCACCAGGTAAGGCAATACGTCGAACTTGTAATAGATCATTCAGAGAGAAGTGCATGCCCACACCGAACATGAGGAACATGACTCCAAGTTCAGCCAACTGGTTCGCTAGATGCATGTCTGCGACAATACCTGGGGTGTTGGGGCTGATGATAATACCGGCAATCAGATAGCCAATGAGTGGAGGGAGGCGTAAGCGTACGGCAAGATAGCCGAAAATGAGCGCAAGCCCAAAGCCAACAGCAAGTAATATAATGAGATCTACGTCATGAGGCACTAAAAACTCCTTAAGCAAAAAAGTTAAGGGTGAAAAATAAGCAAAGCACAAACGGTGCCAAAAGAGATTAAAAGTTTAACAAGTCGAATGAAAAAAAAGCAAAAAAAAACGACCTGATACAGGTCGTTTTTTCCAAAAAACTAAAATTATTTAATTTTAGCTTCTTTGAAGATTACGTGTTGACGGATTTTTGGATCAAATTTTTTGATTTCCATTTTTTCCGGCATAGTACGTTTGTTCTTAGTTGTGGTATAGAAATAACCTGTACCAGCAGTAGAAACTAGGCGAATTTTATCACGCATGGTTCAGACTCCTTAGATCTTTTGACCTTGAGCACGTAGGTCAGCAACAACCTTTTCGATACCCAATTTGTCGATAATACGCATACCTTTTGTAGTTAGGCGAAGACGTACAAAACGTTTTTCGCTTTCTAACCAGAAACGGTGGTGATGCAGGTTCGGCTCGAACCGGCGTTTGGTTTTGTTATTGGCGTGCGAGACGTTGTTGCCAACGACTGGACGCTTGCCGGTAACTTGGCAAACCTTAGACATGGTGAACTCCATTGCTAGACAGCACCGATTGTGCGGCTAGTCATTAAAAGTAAACGGATGAAATCATTCAAGGGGCGTTTTATACCAAAAATGCGCTTAAAAGACAAGCGATTTTCATTAAAACTAGGCATGATCGAGTGTGATAGATCATGCCTTGATCATTTAACGAAGAAGGGTCTTTGAAATCAACTTGTGAATTGGCTTGTTAAACGGCGGAAGAATGAACTTCAAGCTATATAACTTGGGATTCGACATCACTGACCGTTCATGCGACAAACTGAAGAAACCTTCTGGACCATGATATTTCCCCATACCTGATGCACCGACACCACCAAATGGTAAATCGTCCTGTGCGACATGGGTTAAAACCGTGTTTTGTCCGAAATGCCCTGAATGAGTACGCTGTGCAACATAATCTGCACGCGCCTGATCAAAGTCGAAGTAGTATAAAGCAAGTGGACGCGGACGGCTATTAATAAACTCGATAACATCGTCTATTTGATCATATTCCATGATGGGAAGCAGCGGGCCAAAGATTTCTTCTTGCATAATGCGCATTTCAGGCGTGACCCCTGTTAGCAAGGTAGGGGGAACTTTACGTGTATCTGTGAATATTTCATTGGCTGGATTGATTTGAATCACTTGTGCACCTTGTTCACGGGCATTTTCAAGATAGCCTTGTAAGCGATTGTACTGCCGTGCATTAATAATCGAGGTATAGTCAGGATTATGCAGAATGTCTGGGTACATTTCTTCTACGCATGCTTGGAAGTAATCAATGAACTCTGCTGTTTTACCTTTAGGCAAGAACATATAGTCAGGTGCCACGCAAGTTTGACCTGCATTCCAGAGTTTGCCTGCAGCAATACGTTGCGCAACATCTTTTAAATGAATAGAAGGATGCACTAATACGGGTGACTTACCGCCAAGCTCTAAGATCAGCGGTACCAGATTTTCAGCCGCAGCAGCCATGACCGTTTTACCGACATTGGTTGAACCTGTGAAAATCAGTTTGTCAAAAGCTAAACGACAAAATGCATCGGAGACTGCGCCCCCGCCATTGGTCACTGAAACTAACTCTTGAGGAAAGGCTTCAGAGAGCGCTTTTTCAAGAATACGACCAAAATTAGCCGATGAGCTAGAAATTTTGATCATGGCATGGTTGCCTGCAGCCAAAGCACAAATCAGGGGTCCAATCGAGAGTAATAGAGGATAGTTCCATGGGGTAATAATGCCGATCACCCCTAAAGGTTGATACTGCACCCACGCTTTTGCTGGTTGGTGAATGATTGAAACATGACGTTTCGATGGTTTCATCCATGAGCTCAAATGCTTGCTATAATATTTAATATGCTCAAGGCACGTCAGTAATTCGCCAATTTTAGTCTCGCTGGTTGAACGGTTGCCGTAGTCTTGATTAATTGCCTCTGCAAATTGATCTTGATACTTAACTAAGATACGCTTAAGTCGTGCTAGACGGTCAATACGCTCTTTTGCAGTTGGCAGTGGGTAGCGTAAATAAGCGTACTTTTGCTGTTCAAGCACATCATGCAGATGCTGAATATCATAAGAATGTGGTGTCAATGAAGTTGTTTTTGTTTGACTGTTCATACCGCACTACCATTTCACATTTCAATTTATGTTTAATTTTTAGAGCAATTACTCTAATTAGTCAAGTTACTTTATGTGTTAGTCTTCTAATGCACTGAATGAATGGTTATTTTAGGATGTCCCAAACTAAAACGTTGAAAACCAAAGAACGTATTTTGCAGCTCAGCTTGCAGCTTTTTAACGAGCGTGGAGAACGTTCTGTTACGACTAACCATATTGCTGCTGAATTGAATATGAGTCCAGGCAATTTGTATTATCACTTTCGTAATAAAAGTGAAATTATCAAAGAGTTAATGGAGCAATATCAGGGTGAGACCTTGCAAATGCTTGCACTTCCTGATGACCGAGCATTGGATGCGAATGATAAAATTCGTTATTTTCAGGTATTAAGTAGCCAATTATGGGCATATCGCTTTTTACATCGTGATGTCTATCATTTGGTTGAAAATAATGAAGATTTTCGTAAGATGTACCCGCGTTTTGCAGGGCAAGTAATGCAGCAAGGGCAAAAGATTTATCAAGCCTTTGTGGATGCAGGTCTCATGCAAATGACGGCCTCTGAAATTGAAGCCTTAATTATCAATTTATGGATTGTACTGACCAACTGGACTAACTTCCTTTATATGTCAGGGCATATTACTGACTCAAACCATTTAGAAGAAAAGTGGGTCTGGCAAGCGCTACGTCAAATGGTGTTCTTAGAAGGGGCATATTTACGTGGTGAGAGTCGTGAGACCTATGAGCGTTTATTAGATACCATGGGACCTTCGGAGCTGTTTTCGAGTTTGGCCGCATTTAAATCAGATGATAAGCCATAAGGTGTTTTGACAGCCGAGTAAAAAGCGCTAGAATACTCGGCTTGATTTTCATTTTACTGATTTAAACTGACATGAATATGACAACTGCTAACACAGCACGGTTACTGATTACTTGTGAAGATAAGCCAGGGATCGTGCAAGCTGTATCGAGCTTTTTGTATCATCAAGGCGCGAATATTACTGCGCTTGATCAATACGCGACCGAAGCTCAGGGCGGACGTTACTTCATGCGTGTTGAGTTTGAACTAGACAATTTGCAGTCGCGTAAAGAAAGTATCACCCAAACCTTTGCTGCAAATGTTGCAGAGCGTTATGAAATGCAATGGCGTTTGGCGCTAGTGAGTGATGTCAAGAAAGTTGGGATTTTGGTCTCTAAAGTCGACCATGCCTTATTGGAGCTCTTATGGCGACATTCACGCGGTGGTTTACCTTGTGAAATTACCAAAGTGGTTTCTAACCACGAGACTTTACGTGAAGCCGTTGAAAACTTTGGTATTCCATTTGAAGTGGTGCCTGTGACCAAAGACAATAAACGCGAAGCTTATGCAGAAATAGATCAATTAATGCAGGGTAACGATTTATTGGTACTTGCGCGTTATATGCAAATTCTAGATGAAGAGTTTGTGGCAAAGTGGGAAATGAAAGTAATCAATATTCACCATTCCTTCCTTCCTGCTTTTGTTGGGGCAAATCCATATAAGCAAGCACATGAAAAAGGTGTCAAATTGATTGGTGCAACTGCGCACTATGTCACTGCGGATTTGGATCAAGGCCCAATTATCGAACAAGACGTAGAACGTGTAAATCATGACTTTACGGTAGATCAATTACGTGAATTAGGTCAGGATGTTGAGCGTAATGTCTTGGCACGTGCAGTGAAATGGCATTTAGAAGACCGTATTATTGTGGATGGTAACAAAACAGTCGTTTTCCAATAAAAATAGATTGCGGACATGATGAGGAAAGGCATACATTAAGTATGCCTTTTTTGCTTTTGTTTTATTCGAAAAAACCATAAAAAGTGATAAATTAATAGTTGCAAATGAAAACACTTCTCATTTATCATTGCGCTACTTTATTGTACTAACCGATAAGCATGATAGTGGAAACCGACAATGTCTCTGCTAAGCTTAAATTAGGTAACAGATTTTAATGAGTTCAACAGTTACTTCTCCTATGCAAACACCTAACCCCATGAAAAAGAAAGTTGTTGCTGCTTTGGTTGCGGTTGTGGTGGGGCATATGGGTGTATTGTGGGCGGTGAGCCACATGAAAGCTCCTGAACTCAGACCCATCGAAAAAGAACCCATGAAGGTTCGTTTCGTTAAAATTCAAGAACCACCAAAACCGCTACCGCCTAAGCCGAAGGAAGAACCTAAAAAGGAACCGACTAAGCCGAAGGAAGTGAAGATTGTGGAAAAACCACAACCGACTCCACCGAAAAAGGTAGAAAAGGTTCAACAAGTTAAAAAGGCGGAAGTAGTCAAGCCTGTTGTTAAACCAACAGAGACTCCTATTAAGCCGACAGTTACCACGACCATTTCAGAGAAAAAAGTCGAAAAACCTGTCGTACAACCAGAACAAGCGAAACCTGTCACGCAAGCTGAACCTGCTGATACTTCACCTAAGTCGGTGTCGATTGGTGGTTCAGGTGTGCAATGGAGCCGCTCTCCAAAACCAGTTTATAGTAATCAAGATTTACAAGGTGAAAACCGTCAAGTAGTCGTACAGATTGAAGCAAATGAGAAAGGGGTCATTGTAAGTGCCCGCATTACGCGTTCAAGTGGCGTTCCTGCTTTAGATGAAAAGATTTTAAGAGCTGTCAAAGGCGCTAAGTTTAAACCTTATAAAGAGAATGGTGTGGCTTACCCAATTCGGGCCGTACAACCATTTGATTTAGAATTGAATACAAAACGCTAACTTTATCAGGAGTTCGAGTATGAACTTTTCAGTTTATTGGCAACATGCTGATGCAGTCAGTAAAACACTGTATTTCATCTTGTTGGCAATGTCGATTGCAACGTGGACCATTTTTGTTTTACGTATTATGGGTACACGTCAATTGAAACAACAAGCTTATGCTCAACTTTCACAGGCTTTAGCTAAGTTAAAATCAAAGATTGCTACACTAAACTTTGATCAACGCAAAGCTGTTGCTGAACAAGCTTTGCTTCGTCAGATTTCTGCAGAAAAAGCAAATGCTGAGAAAGGTGTTTCTATTTTAGGAACTATCGCATCACTTGCGCCTTTCGTTGGTTTGTTCGGGACCGTATGGGGGATTTTTCATGCCCTTGTTGCAGTCGGTAAAAGTGGTCAAGCAGGCTTAGCACAAGTGGCAACACCTGTGGGCGAAGCACTGATTATGACGGGCTTAGGTTTGGCTGTTGCGATTCCTGCTGTATTAGCGTACAACATCTGCGCACGTGTGAACCGTACCTTAGCACATGAACTTCAAGATCAAGCTCATGGTTTGTTGATTGACACTATGTTGCAGCAAGATTCAGCACCAGCAAGTGCTGAGGCGAAAGCAACTCAATCAGGTTTAGTTGGAGGTCAAGCTTAATGGCTTTTCAATTGGGTGACGATAACGATGCTGGCATGAATGAGATGAACCTCATTCCGCTGATCGACATTATGTTGGTATTGATGATCATCTTTTTGGTGACAGCGACCGTTGCCAACCCATCAATTCCATTAACTTTACCAAAAACGACAGCGGATATTATCGACCCGCCGCCTAAAGCGATTACTGTTAGTATTAATGCGAAGGGCGAAGTGGCTTGGGATAATCAAGTGATTAGCTTGGAAGAGCTGCAAACTCGCTTTAATGAAGCGGGTGCGTTAGAAACCAAGCCAACAGTTCAACTTCGTGCAGATAAAGAATCTCGTTACGATATGGTCGCACAAGTGATGTCTCGTGCAAGTGAGGCTGGACTGGCAGATATTGCTTTTGTTAGCGATAACTAAAAATGTAGATGATAAAAAAAGCGACTCTTGAAGTCGCTTTTTTTATGGTCAGTTATTGAGTTATTTGCTGTCTTTCAATAAAGCCTGAAACTTAGAACGGAGTTTCATGAGTTTTGGGGGGATAGCAAAGTTGCAATAACCTTGGGATGGATTCCGCGCATAAAAATTCTGATGATAATCCTCTGCGGCATAGAAGGTTGGTACTGGGCTGAGTTCCGTTACAATATCGAGACCTTCAGCTTTTAAGTCAGCAATCGCCTGTTCCGCTACAGCACGTTGAACATCGTCAAAATAATAAATGACAGAACGGTATTGTGTTCCAATATCGTTACCTTGACGGTTAAGTGTTGTTGGGTCATGGGTGGCAAAAAACACATCGAGCAATTGCGCATAGCTGATTTGCATTTCATCAAAGTCAATCAAAATGACTTCTGCATGATTGGTATCGCCACGACAAATGTCTTCATAGGTTGGGTTATTGGTATGTCCACCTGCATAACCACTGGTCACTTTATGTATGCCTTGAAGCTCTAAATACACAGCTTCTACACACCAAAAACATCCACCGCCAAAAAGTGCCTGTTGCATTTTAAAATCCTAATTGTGTTTATATCTGTTGATATCAGGGCAGATTGGTTCACTACAATGTTGTTCGTTACGGATTAAAAAAGCCTGTGTTTACAGGCTTTTCTTAGCAACGATTTAACGTGGTTGAATCGCTGAACCAAACTGTAGCAACAAGTTGCCATGTCGATCGAGTAGTTTCAGCGTCTTGCCAAACACTTGGTAATGAGTCACTTTTGCAAGTGCCTCCTGAAATTGTTGTGGAACTGTACTGTTGTTTAAACAAGCCATACGTGTAGTTGCGAGTTGGCTCAAGGTGAGCGTATCGCGTCCTACGGTATAGCTACCCATAATACGATTACAGCCATCTGCTCCGCTGATGCGGTTATCTGCTGAAAATTGAAGGCTTGGGATGTTACGTTCATTTGGCGCTGTTTTAATTTCAGTATTGCCAATCTGTGTCAAAATCCAAGCCCTTTGCTGGAGTTGTTGAATATTGGCTATTTCAATGGTATCGGATGGGGCAGGTGTAGTTTGGCAGCCAGACATAATTAAGCTACTCGCTAAAAGACTGCTTGCAATCAGTTTTTTTAACATGGGTCAGACTCTTATTGTGATGTATGCTGAGAACTATCAAAGCAAATTTTGTTTTGAATTGCTAGTTTTAACTTGATGACTTTTGGTTGTATCTATTTACCTGTTTGGTCTACAGGTAAACCTTGGCGGATCAGTTGAGAGTACTGTGAACTGGTTAAAGGTGTATGACTGTTTACACGTGGATTAATATGGGCTTTTTGATACCACGTTTTCATATCCCATTGTGGGCTGATCGCCCCTAAATCATATAGATAATTCGGTAAATAGCCCGAGGCTAAAATACGATAGTCTGTTGGCCATTGCTCTTGGGAAATGGCTTGAACCATATCAAACACCAAGGTTGTGCAATTACTGGTGAGGGTGTTATACCATTTAGGATGTTCGGCTAACTCATCCGCCTTACGTAAATACTCGGCGAACAGTGCTTTGCTTTCAGACTGTCCAAGGCGAATGGGAAAGAAATAAACCTGTTCATGACGAATATTACTGCGGGTATACACAATATCATGTTCGTCTGAGGCGATTAAACTCAACTCATATTTTCTAAAAAAACCACCGATGGCTGAAAATTCTTCATTTTTTTCTTTACGAATTTCAATAGAAAATGTGAGTGGTGCAGTATTGGCAAAGTCAAAACTGACGAGAGTATGCGCGATTTGCGGTCCCATCCAGTAGGAGGTGATGATGTTGACACCTGTAATTTGATTCAAATCAAAACTACGTGTATCCCACTGTTCAGTATATGAGCCATCTGAATGCCAAGTGAAATTACGAACATTGTGTAAGGTGACAAGGTCGCCTTGTTTTTCATAGGACAAAATTTTAGCGACTTCTGGGTTCCAGTCACGATCTTGGCGGGCCTCTAAACCAAAATACCAAGATAAGCTCAGTAAAAAACTAAGAATATAAATAACAATATCGCGGCGGCGGCCAAAAAAGTTGTGACTAATGTAGATGCCTAATACGCTGAGTGCAAAAGCAATCCATGTTCCAATCAAAATACGACTAATGAGCCAGCCGAAAGGCTCTTGAATCCAAAGTGCAAAACATAGCCAAATAGAACTGAGCAAAACAAAAATACTAAACAGGGTGTGAATTAATCCAAAACCTAGCGTTCGCCAAAATTCTTTATTTGTCATGTTCTGCATCATGTTTTAGCAAGAAGAATATGCTTTATTTTTGATAGGTTGCGAACTCAAATGCAATCCCTGTTTTGTCATCAATATGTTGTTCTGACGCGACTTTTTTAAATGTTGACGGAATGGTAGGATAGTACGCATCACCTTGCACATTGAGCTCAACATGCGTGAGTTCTAAACGATCAGCAATGTCGATGGTTTGTTTAAAAATTTCACCACCTCCAATGATGTAAAGGCTATTCGGCTTTTCTGATGCTTGAACATCCGCAACAGCTTGTGTTAAAGCCTCTTCGATACTATATGCCACTTTGGTTCCTTCAAATGACCAAGTGCTGTCGCGAGTAATCACCCAATTGACACGTTTAGGTAAAACACGCCCCATAGACTCCAGTGTTTTACGTCCCATGATGACGACACCACCTTGCGTAATTTCTTTGAAGTGTTTGAGGTCAGCGGAAATGTGCCAAGGCAGGTCATTGCCTTTACCAATGCAACGCTGTTGATCCATGGCAACGACATGTACAACTTCTAAGTTTTGAAAGGCCATAAGGTGCTCGAATGTGAAGTTTTATTATTTATTTTTCCTCAAGCAGAGGAAGAATATCTCTTTATAAATGCGAATCTCGCTGATTGAGCGAGATTCAATGAGTCTGTTTAAACAGCAACAGGAGCTTTAATCCCTGGGTGCGACTCATAACCAACGATTTCAATATCTTCAAACTTGAAGTCGAAAATATCTTTAACTTCTGGATTGAGTTGCAGTTGGCACAGTCCTAAAGGGTCACGGCTTAACTGAAGCTTCGCTTGCTCAAAATGGTTGGTATACAAATGCGTATCACCACCCGTCCAGACAAAGTCACCAACCTCTAAACCACAGACTTGCGCGATCATGTGGGTAAGGAGCGCATAACTGGCAATATTAAAAGGCACACCTAAAAATACATCTGCACTGCGCTGATAGAGCTGACAAGACAGTTTGCCGTTATGGACAAAAAACTGGAAGAGGGTATGGCACGGAGGAAGAGCAACTTGCCCTGCTTCTTGTGGATTCCAACCCGATACAATCAAACGGCGTGAATTGGGATTGGTCTTAATTTCATTCACTAACCAAGTAATTTGGTCAAAACCATCTTGTTCATATAGACCATCGGCTTTTTTCGTTGCGCCGAAGTTACGCCATTGATGACCATAGACAGGCCCTAATTCGCCTTCTGGGCGACCGAAACGTGCAGTTTGTTCTGCGGTAGACCATTCATCCCAAATAGAAACTTTATGGTCTTTTAAATACTGAACATTGGTATCCCCTTTTAAAAACCACAACAGTTCAATTACGATCGAACGAAAGTGCACTTTTTTAGTGGTTAATAAAGGAAAGCCTTTAGAAAGATCAAAGCGCATTTGATGACCAAAGACAGACCGCGTTCCCGTACCAGTACGGTCGCCTTTATCGCCACCGTTGTCGAGGATGTGTTGTAAAAGGTCCAAATATTGACGCATATTTCTCTCATATTTTTGGGTAATCACTTATGCGCATTCTAGCTGTTTTTTACTGAGGATGGAACTTCGCGGGATTTGAGCTTAGTGCGATTATTTGCTGTTTTGGCATGCTTCACTTTTTGCCATTAAAAAGGATTCTGATGCTTCAATGTGAGGTTTTCTTCAGGGTTGAAACCAAAAAATATAGCTATTTTTGTGCCGCAAGACGTACTCATATGGATCTATACGGAGTTCAATATGCTGGAAACTTGAGCGAAAAATGATAGCCCACAGGAGACTTTTAACTGATAGATTGTTTGATAATTAATTTTTTAAATGAATCTTTATTCCAAAAAATACAGTGAAAATAAAACTTTAGAAAAGTGGCTTGGTTCTTTGAAAAAAAATATTACATTTAGAACATGAAAGTTCAATGCTGAGCGGTTAGTATTTCCAACTCGAAAAGATGTAAGACCCTGATGATTGGGAGGAGTGTTGGTTTTAGTATGCCTTATGATCAAAACGTGAATATGAACGAAGTCTATGCGCCTGCGCAAACCAATATCATAATACGTTCCCAGTCAGAGAGAAACGTTACCGCTGCTGAAATCCTGACCTCGAAGAAGGCAAGAGAAAGAGCAATCAACAGTAATCAACGCGTAGATATTGAAAAATTTACGGGGTTTCTAAAAAATATTACTCGTCAAACCAGTACTCAGAAATGTGCGAAAAGCATTCGCTTAGGTCTAGAGTCTGCGGGTGCTCAGTTTAAAAATCATCCTGTTGCTGCGGCGGATTGGGGGAGAACCTTAACCAGTATTGGCTACCGCAAAATCAACCTGTCTTTTGATCAGCCTAAAAAAGGCGATATCTATATTATTGACCGGACTGCAAAAAATCGTTATGGACATATTGCCGCTTATTCAGGTAACGGCTGGGTTTCAGACTTTAAACAAAGTGGTTATGCAGTTTACCGTAATCAAAATGTGAACTATAGCTACTATCGAATGGATTAAAGGATATAAATATCTCCCCAATATTCTGCTTAAAATCTTCTTTCGCGTTGTGCATAGATTGACACTAAAAATAAACCAATTCCGCTAAAGCCGATACACTGAAGCGCAAGCATGATTTTATGCTGATGAGGTAAATAGCCGATTAAGCAAATCAGTGCAATGACGGGAAAGAATGTCACTAAGCGTGAAAAACCTTCACGATAAGGGTGATCTGGTACCATTCTCAATGGGATAAGGCGTAACAGATGCGTTGTAATACCAATCACTAGACTCAAACCAATAAAAATCGTGCCAAGCTGTTGAACTTGTGCTGCCATAAAAATCAGCACACAAGTTGCAATAGACACGATCAGTTTAATTTGACGGGTACAGCGTTCAGAATACCAAAAATTCAACATGGTTTATTTGGACTCAGATGCAGTGTTGTTATGCAAAAGAGATAAGGGGGAGAATAAGCAAATACCTAATGCCATAAAGCCCACACCTTGTGCACCAGGAATAAGGAGCTCGCCATCTTTAATATTCATAAAAATCAGTGCTAAGAGTAGAGCAATCGGAATCCATGTAAGTAAGCGATATAAAAAACCTGTAGGATTTTTCCCTGCAAAATGAATTTTACAATAACGACAAATTAGAAAAATAATCCCTGTGCCTAAGAACATCAAGACCGCATCAAGACGCAATGGTTCCATCCAATACAATAGGCCTGTTACGATCGCAATCGCGACAAAAATAAATAATTTTTTTAGAACAGAAATCGAGGGATTAAACCAAAATTCAAGCATGGGGATGATGTATTTTAAACTGAGATAAGCACCACTTTAGCATAATTTAGCCATAAAAAAGGGGGCGATGATGCCCCCAATATTGAATCATAGCGGTTAATTAACCATTGTTTTTTTGTGGACCCCAATCATAGATTTTCTTTTGGTAGGCATACCACATCATCCAGATTCCGACCAAGATCATTGGTAGGCTAAGGAACTGACCTTTACTCATCCATGCGATGAACAGTTGGCCATTGTCTGGTTCCCGGAAGAATTCGACGATGAAACGCGCTATACCATAACCAATCAGGAAGAGGGCAGACACAGCCATACGTGGACGTGGTTTTGAGCTGAACCACCACAAGACGATGAACAGCAGTAAGCCTTCAAAAAAGGCTTGATAGAGTTGAGAGGGGTGACGAACCAGTTGTAATGGGTCGGTTGGAAAGATCATGCCGAGCGCAAAGTTCGGGTCGCTTACAGGGCGTCCATAGAGTTCCCCACCAATAAAGTTACCAAAGCGTCCAAACATAAGACCTGTAGGTACACAGGGAGCAATGAAGTCGAGGGTTTGGAACCATGTCATGGCGTACTTCTTACACCAGAACAGCATGGCAAGCATTACACCTAAGAAGCCGCCATGGAAACTCATGCCGCCTGTCCAGACTTGGAATAGCCAAATCGGATTGGCAAGGAACTGCTCAAAACCATAAAAGAGGACATAACCGACACGACCACCAATCACTACACCGAGAGCACCGTAAAAAATTAGATCAGAGACCATATCGGGTGTCCAGCCACGCTCTTTAGCGCGATAGCTTGCCAGTCCCCAAGCAAACAAAAAGGCCAATAAATACATCAGTCCGTACCAATGGACTTGTAAAGGGCCAAGTGCTATTGCGACGGGGTCAATATTTGGATAGGTCAGCATGCATATTCCTAGTCATTATGTTTTGAACAGATTTTAGCTGAAAGAGATGAAAAATGTTGTACATTCAATGTGTAAAGATGATGAGTATCGTTTATGTGCATTGTGGCAATTGCATGGCAGGTCTTGGATGATCTGCCATTGTGTTTGATTTCAAATCGAGATGAGTTCTATCAGCGTCCTTCGAGTCCTTTAAAACAGTGGGAAAATAGTCCGATTATTGCAGGGCAAGATTTGCAGTCTGGTGGTACGTGGATGGGTATTACACCCACAGGGCGCTGGGCGGTTTTGACTAACTTTCGTGATGGTCGTGATCAAACCAGTTATCCCACATCTCGTGGGCATTTGATTCAATCTTTTTTAGAGTCGGAACAAACGCCAATTCGTTTTGCACAAGACTTAGAGAAACAACAATGTGACTATGCGGGCTTTAACTTGTTTATGGGTGATCGTCATCAAGCTGTTTATATGAGTAATCGTGGTGAGGCACCACAGATTTTGCCTAAAGGCGTATATGTAGTGTCAAATGGTTTAATGACCGAACATTGGGAGAAGACCAAACATTTACGCAAACGCTTTACTCAAGAGTTTTTACCAATGTTGCAACAAAGCCATATTTTACAAAGTGATGTGGAGATGGCTGCATGGGATATTTTGGAAGATGAGCGTAAGATTATCCCCGACTTGTTACCACAAACGGGGATTAGTCAGGACATGGAGGAGTTATTGTCTTCGACTTTTATTCAAAGCCCAATCTATGGCACACGTTGCTCTAACTTCCTGCGCATGACCCATGAACATTGCTCTTGGCTGGAAAAGCAGCAACAGGGCGAGTTGAAAGGGCTTATTACTGAGCAGACGGTAGTCGTTAAGACCTAAAAAAATGCCGACTCGATGTCGGCATTTTTTTAAGGTCGGTTTTAAGAGGCTTTGGTTTTAGTCTTTTTCTTTTCAATAGATGGCATCAAGTCTGCTGTTAAATAACCCACACTTGCACTATAGCCATTATTGTAATTGGCTAAAGTTGCGGCTTTCAAATCTGCTGATAAGCTCTTCATATCACCCGCATGCTGGAAATTGCTCATGATATAAGTCCAACCATTCACAGAGTCTACCGCATGTAAACCAGTTGACTCTGCACCAGCAGGGGTCGAGAGTAAACGTACAGGATCTGCTTTGGTATCAACGTTATATGCCCATAGGAAGTTATTTGGGTGGTTCCCACTGTCTTCACCAATGAACAACGTACGTAGCGTTTCAGAGAACTTTAAGTTGTCAGGGCTTGCGATTTTATCTGGATTTGCAGTGTTGCCTAAACTATCTACTGTGATGTCTTCACCCATCAATAACATTTTAGATTGATGTGGAACCCACTCACTGTCGATTGGTTGACCATCGGTTGTGTTCTGTCCTGCTGTTAAATCATGTGCCAGCACGCCACCTGCGGTGATTTTTTTCGTAAATGAAACATTGTGCGCAGCAACCCATGCCGCATTGTCTTTGATCATTGAATCTTGAATGTTGGCTAAAGCAGAATACGCCACTTTATCCTTAATGTTGATGGTGGTGCCTTCCATTTTGGTGAAGGCCATACTGCCACCTTTGAGTGCTGCATAACGGTGGGTTTCAAGGAAGGCTGCTGCTTTTTCCATACCCGGTTTTACTTTTACCCAAAGTTTCTTCTTGGCTAAAATAATTTCGGTGTATGACGTGTCATTTGGATTGGTGGTTAAACTTTCCATAATATCGCTAGGTTGAATATTGTTAACATTGACCATGTTTTCAATTTCTTGACTGGTTGCATGACCAAGTTCAATCCATTTGATTTGACCTGTGCTACTCTCTGTCAGTTCAGATACATATTGAGCGACATAAAGCTTACCAGCCGACAAATCTTTTGCGACATCGGCAATGAACATAAAGAAACCGCCGTTGGTGTAGTCATCGCCCATAATCACGGTACGGTTATCAGGCATAACATGTACAAGCTCATGCGAGATACGCCCCATGCAGAAGTGTTTTACAATGCTACCGCTACCGTCTTTGTTGACAATCACCTCAGGTAAATGACCATAGTTATATGGTTTAGCGACTGTTTCATCCCCAAAGAAGTTTTTGCTGATCCCTTTTGGACTTGGCCCGCCAATACCTTGTTCAAATGCATCAGGTTCATATTCTTCGCTCGATAAATGTGTGTTCCACGGCGACAGACTTGCACCACAAGTGATCCATAGTCCATGAACTGCCGATGTATCAACATTAAAGTATTTTTTAAGCTCTAAATGGCCTGTCGTTTGGTTTTGGTCTAGCGTTAAAATCGCGATTGGGGAGGGTAAGTTGCCATACTCGCTCACGCCAGCTAAGTTTAGGGATGCATATTCAAATTGCACCACATGGAACACTGGATTGCTTACACCTTCAACCTGAGCACCTTCTAAATGGATCAGTGATGAGCCATCTGGGCAGTCTGAAAAGAATTGGCGTGGTGAGCTTGGAACAGATGTATCCATAATGGCTTCACCTTTGGCATTAAAATAGCCCCCAGCAATGATTTCACCACCGCCCCATTTAGGCACTGTATTACCCGTTTCAAAAAAGCTTTGATAGCCGAGTTGGTACTCTGAACTGGTCGAGTCATCCCAGTCGATTTTGAGTTTTGAGCTGACCGAAGTTTTAGCACGGTCAGCAATTACAATCGGTGCTGCCATTGCTGTAAATGTTGCTGTTTTTAAGTTTGCAGGTTTTGTCACTGGTGGTGTTACATTGGTTTCGTTGTCGCTGTCATTACAACCGCTTAATGCTGCTGCGGTTGTCATTGCCCCAAGCGGTAAAAAAGGAATTCCCGCAAACCATTTTAAAAGATCACGACGACTTGGCTGATTTGTTGTGGCTGTCATAGTAAGTCCATATCAATAATTGTAAGTAAGTTGAGCTAGATTGTAGGAAGCGCAAATGACGTTTTATTTACAGTTTTGGGTCAATTTAAAGACAGAAGTTGATAGGATGATGCTTTAAATCACAAATGAAAAATCCTCCATACAGTGTTGGAGGAAAGAGAAGAGAAATTGATTCTTTTTAAGCTTTAGTGGCTTATGGTTTTTCTTTTTTCTAATAGTTTTCCGAAAAATAAACCAACTTCAAATAATAACCACATCGGTACTGCAAGCATAATCATCGAAAGTGCATCAGGAGGTGTGACAAACATGGCAATGAAAAAGCATCCGACTACGATAAAGCGACGCTTTTCAGCCAAACTTTGAGTGCTAACCACACCAATTAAAATCAGGATGAGGGTAATAATTGGAATTTCAAAAGTGAGTCCAAACACTAAAAAAAGTTTCAGGCAAAAACTGAGATAACTATTGATATCTGTCATCGGTGCAACACTTTCAGGTGAGACACTGATAAAAAAATGTAATATGGCTGGAAGGGTAATGAAATAGGCGAAGGCTACGCCAATATAAAACAGTGCAATACTCCCAACGAGCAAAGGAATGGCCAAAAAACGCTCTTTCTCATAGAGTGCGGGTCGAACAAATGACCAAAGTAAGTAGATGATAACTGGCATAGCCAACATCAGCGCAACAAATAAATTTAATTTAAATGGCGCCATAAATGTTGCTGTGACATCTGTCGCAATCATGGTGGAGTTGACTGGGAGTTGTTGGCGTAATGGCTCTGATAGCAATTGATAGGTTGTATTACGAAATGGCAGTAGGCAAAAAAACAACAACAGGGTAATACCAACAATTTTAAATAGGTACTTACGCAGTACAATTAAGTGCTGCATGACAGGCATTTGTTCTAATTGTTCATCTTGGCCTGTGCTTGAGTCGGGCCTTGTTGACACTTGATTCATACTGCAATCTTCAATTCAGGTTGGATAGGTACATTCGCTGCGTTGGGCATAGGTGTAGCATGTTGTTTAAGATGGTTGATTGAAAATGGGGCTAAAGGAGAAGGGGCTAGCCACTGATATTTATAGGTTATTGCATTTTCAACTTTGACCGTTGGAGCAGATTGACTGAGATGATCAAGCTGCTTTTGTAGACGCTGTTCCAACTCAGTCATGCGTTCAATTTCTTTTTGGATTTCTTGACGAAATTCAGAAAGCTTCAGCTCACGATCGACTTCTGTTTGAACACTATTGATAAAGCGTTTGGCTTTGCCATACCATTTGGCTGCAAAGCGTGCCGCTTCAGGTAGCTTTTCAGGACCTAAAACTAATAATGCAACAATAGCGAAGCATAATAGTTCTGTCATACCGACATTTAGCATGGCAATGCTCGCTTAGCTTTTGATCGTACTTTCTTTACTTTTGACATGAGCATCAATTGTTTTTGGCTCATTTAACTGTGCTTGTTCTGTTTCATCATCTCGAATCGACTTTTTAAAGTCTTTTACAGCACCACCAACGTCTTTACCTAAGTTTTTGAGTTTGGCTGTACCAAAAAGAAGAATCACAACAATTGCAAAAATTAGTACATGCCAAATTGATAATCCCGCCATGGGTCGTTCCTCATCATTTTTCGTTTTCCCTATATCAACAGGCTTGTATGACATGGAGGTGACGGTCATATTTCAGTTTCAAGACAACATGCGATAAAAAAGACATTTAGAAAAGTGAACTTTCACCTATTGGATCGTTATGACTGTGCTAGGATTTAGCCTTTCTCTATATGAAAAAATAACTCAATGGCGCTCATTCTTCCTCTCATTTCATTTCTGATCGGGTACTGGGGAGCCGAAAAGCTAAAATCGTTTCGTGCACTTTTAGCTTCATTATTGGCACGTTTGCTGATTCCTGTTGTCATTATCTACAACATGGTGTTTTACAAAGAGGGAAGTCTGTGGCTGATTGCATTTAGCTTTTTTAGCTCTATTTTTTTCTTTGTTATCTTTTATGCCATGCTTAAAGATAAATTACGTGTACTGTGTTTGAGTTATTTAAATGGCGCATGGTTGGGTTTTCCATTTGCCTTGGCGATATTTGGCCCTGAAGCCAGTAGCACGATTGTCGCTTTGTATATTGGAGGGTCACTTTTTGGTAATATTTGCGCCGTAATTGCAGTGAGTGAAACCAAGCAAGATCCAAAGTTTATTTTAAAAAATGTCCTCCTTTCTCCGCCTGTAGTTGCGCTTTGTGTCGCAGCTGTACTGTCAGTTTGGGATTTAAGTCTGTGGGAACATCATCCAGTGATTCAGTTTCTGTATCAGTTAAATAAAGTTTTGGTGACGTTTTCAGGGATGTGTGTTTTGGGCATGTGGCTGAGTAAAGTCAGGATTCATTGGATCGACTTAAAACAGAGCCTCGTTTTGATTTTTAGTCGGATGTTAATTGCCGTTTTATTGTGTACTGTGGCGTATTTTTGGTTACCCATTCCGCATGTGGTTTTGACTTATGCCATTATGTTGATGTTCTTTTTATTGCCACCAGCGGCAAATATTGTGGCTTTAGAAACATATTATCAAGGTACAGGACATTCTGCGAAATACATTGCATCAGGTACGATTGCCAGTGCGATATTGATTGGTGCGTATGGTTTACTGATCCATGCTTTGATTCCGAGTTTATAAAGAATCCCTCATCCTGATCTTTGAAAAGGAGGAGAGGGATCTATTGTAAAGCTAGATTTTAGTGTTTCAAACTGGCTTTAAACAGTTGCATCGCCTGACCACGATGGCTGATTTTATTTTTTTCTTCTTTGCTCATTTCTGCACTTGATAGCCCTAAGTTCGGTAACCAAAACAGTGGGTCATAACCAAACCCATTTTCACCGCGAGCAGCTTCGAGTACTTCACCTTTCCAAATGCCTTGGAAAATTTGAGGAAGAGGATCATCGGCATGTTGTACTAAGGCTAAAACGCATACAAACATGCCTTCAATCACTTGATCGTCTTTACGCAATGGCTTGAGCTCAGCCAATAGTTTTTGGTTATTGGCAGCATCATCGCCGTGTTCACCTGCATAACGCGCAGAGTAAATCCCAGGTGCACCACCTAACACTGGAACACAAATCCCTGAGTCATCTGCAATGGCAGGTTTTCCTGAAATTTTAGAGGCATGGCGTGCTTTAATGATGGCATTTTCAATAAAGCTCAAACCATCTTCAATGGCATCTTCAATATTCAATTTACCTTGAGCAATCACTTCGACAGGTAAGTTGAGTTCTGCAAATAATTTTTCAAATTCAGCAATTTTGCCTTTGTTATTGCTTGCGAGGACTAGCGTGCCTTGAGATAACCAATCAGTTGATGCCATGTGAAAGATCCGTGCTTTAAAACTTATGCGGTTATTTTAACAAGTCCTACTCATGGATAGGCAATAAAAAAGCACCCGAAGGTGCTGAGTATGGAAATAAAAGCTTATTGGGCTTGAATCCATTTGTCTGCACGGTCACGTGCTTGACGAATTTGATCTTGGGTTAAGTTTGCTGCCAAGGCTGTTTTCTTGCCTTCAGAAAGCGTGATTACTTTATTGTCGAGCATGCCATCACGGGTTGAAAGTTCATACCATTGGTAAGCACCCATGTAATTTTTCTTTTGCTCTTCCATCATGGCTAAGTTAAAGCTTGCGCGGTTATCACCACGGCTGGCTGCTTTTTCAAAGTATTGACGTGCTAAAGATTCATCTTTTTTGGTGCCTAGACCATCTGCAAGCATACGTCCCACATTCAGCTGAGCCGCCGAAAGACCTTGATCAGCAGCAGCTTTATACCAAGCAAAAGCCTGTCGTTCATCTGCAGCAATGTCTTTGCCTTGTTGGTACTTGGTTGCAAGATAGAACTGTGCAGCAGGCTGGCCTGCTTTTGCTGCTTTAATTAAGCTATTGATATCCATAACAGAATATTGTGCAGCTTGACTCGCAACAGACGTGGTTGGGGAAACATAATCTGCATGAGCTTGAATGCTCAAAAGTCCAACCAGTAGCGTCGTGCTTAAGAATAGTTTTTTCATAGAGCGCTCACTCGATAAATTGCGACTTCACCAAACAAATTCGGGAGACGTTTACTGAGTAAACTATCTTGTTGATCCCCATTTACAGCGAGTCGATTAATAATTCTGATGTTATTTTCCGCACAAAGTGCTTCAAAATCACGGAAAGTACATAAGTGGATATTGGGTGTGTTATACCACATGTACGGCAAAGCTTCAGAAACGGGCATCATTCCTTTCAGTGCCAAGAAAGAACGGGTCTTCCAGTGGGCAAAGTTAGGAAATGTAATGATTGCCTGTTTCCCTACGCGCACCATGTCACGTAATAAAACATCTGGTGCATCTACCGCTTGCAAGGCTTGTGCCATAACGACATAGTCAAAAGACTGGTCTGCAAAACGGCTTAAACCCAAGTTTAAGTCTTGTTGGATAATATTTAACCCGCGACCGACCGCAATTGCAATCTTTTCTTGATCAATTTCCAGTCCATATGCGCGAATATTGTGCTTTTTGCTCATATGGGCCAGTAATTCACCGTCACCACAGCCCAAATCGAGTACGCTGGAATCAGGTTTGATCCATTTTTCTGCCAGTTGATGATCAATACGCATTACACAGCCTCCTGAGATGTTGCTTGAAGGTGTTCAGAACCGCCCAGAAATGCACGTAATGCTTTTACATACAAAGGAATCGGGAACAGGAATGAGTCATGGCCTTGTTCAGCATCGATATCTAAATAGCTCACCGGTTTGTGGTTGGTGATCAGCGCATCCACAATTTCTTGTGAGCGTTGCGGGGTAAAACGCCAGTCGGTGGTAAAGGACACCACGAGGAACTGACATTTGGTCTGTGACATGGCTTTAACTAAAGACTGCTCATACTCACGCGCAGGATCAAAATAATCCAAAGCTTTGGTCATAATCAGGTAAGTGTTGGCATCAAAGTTACGGCTAAATTGCTCACCTTGATAACGCAAATAGCTTTCGACTTGGAACTCGACATCGAAACCATACATAAATTTGCCTGACTTTAGGTCACGACCAAATTTCTGCTTCATGGCTTCTTCAGATAAGTAGGTAATATGACCGACCATGCGTGCCAAAATTAGGCCACGTTTTGGATAGCTGTCATTTTCAAGATAGCGACCATCATGGAAGTCTGGATCAGACAAAATTGACTGGCGTGCGACTTCGTTAAAGGCAATATTCTGAGCCGATAATTTCGGCGCACTGGCAATAATCACGCATTTTTGCAAGCGATCAGGATAATCAACCGACCATTGCAAGGCTTGCATACCACCCAATGAACCGCCAATCACCGCACTCCAAACCTGAATGCCCAGATGATCAGATAAAATGGCTTGGGTTTTAACCCAGTCACGGACGGTGACTAAAGGAAAGTCTGGGCCATAAGGGCGGTTGTCATTTTCAGGGTTTGGCGAAGTTGGACCCGTAGAACCATTACAACCGCCAATATTGTTCAGTGCAAGCACGAAAAATTTCGAGGTGTCAATCGCTTTACCTGGGCCAATACAAGCATCCCACCAACCCGGTTTTTTATCATCGGCATGATGATAACCCGCGGCGTGATGATGTCCTGATAGCGCATGGCAAATTAAAATCGCATTGGATTTATCTGCATTGAGTTCCCCATAGGTTTCAACCATCAATTCATAACGAGGAAGAATACGACCGCATTCGAGCTCTAACGGCTCTTCAAAAGTAAACTTTTGTGGAGTAACGATACCCACGGAGTCAGCAGGAAAAGACACAGGAATAATACGCCTTAAATCTTTGGGATTAATAAACAAAAGGATACCACTTGAGGGTATCCTTCTAAAGTCATTTTAGTGCTAATTATTATTGCTAATACTTATACCGCAGCAGCAATGACTTGATCTGTGCTTAACACACCTTGATCAATTAAGCGGTTGGTACACGCAATAATCGCTTCGATAGATGAGGTCACAATGTTGTCGTGAATACCTGCACCGAATGCTGATTTGCCTGTGCCTTTGACTTGTAATTCAACCAAAGCCAGTGCTTTTGCATTGGCACCCGAACTAATACCACGCTCTTCATAGCTCAAGACATCAATTGGTAACTGTAAAGCATCTAACATTGCAGAAATCGGGCCGTTGCCTTCACCACGTAATTGCTGCGTTTCACCATTTACTTCAACATCAAGTTCAACCACTTGCTTGCCGTTGTTGTCATATAAACGGTAGTTTTTGGTTGAATAATGTGTATCTTTGGTATTCACATAGGTTTCTTTGAACAATTTCCAAATTTCTTGTGCGGTAATTTCAGTGCCTTCTTCATCGGTACGTTTTTGTACGGTTTGAGAGAATTCAATTTGGATACGACGTGGCAAGACCACGTTGTAATTTGCTTCTAACAAGTAAGCAATACCGCCTTTACCAGACTGTGAGTTGACGCGGATTACAGCATCATAGTCGCGACCCAAGTCTTTCGGGTCGATAGGTAAGTACGGCATATCCCAAATTTCTTCGTTCTTTTGGAACTCGAAGCCTTTTTTGATGGCATCTTGGTGTGAACCAGAGAAAGCTGTGAAGACCAAGTCACCTGCATAAGGGTGGCGAGGGTGAACAGGCAAGCCTGTACATTCTTCTACCGTTGCAATAATTTCATTAATATTTGAGAAATCTAAGTTTGGTGCAACGCCTTGGGTATACATGTTCAAGGCAATTGCAGCAACATCGACATTACCTGTGCGTTCGCCATTACCAAACACACAACCTTCGACACGGTCTGCACCGGCCATAATCGCCAATTCTGATGCCGCAATCCCACAGCCGCGGTCGTTGTGACAGTGTACCGAAATGATGACACCATCACGACGTTCAATGTTACGGTGCATCCATTCGACTTGGTCTGCATAAACATTCGGTGTTGAAACTTCAACTGTTGCAGGTAAGTTTAAGATTACTTTATTGCTTGGAGATGCTTCCCAAATTTCCGTGACTGCATCACACACGTCTTTTGCAACGTCTAATTCGGTTGCAGAGAAACACTCTGGGCTGTATTGGAATATCCACTCCGTTTCAGGATATTGTGCTGCATATTCTTTAACTTTGGTCGCTGCATTAACTGCTAATTTTTTCGCACCCGCAACATCGACATTTAAGACTTTTTGACGGAAGGTTGGGGCATTTGAATTATAAATATGCACAATCGCACGTTTTGCGCCGACTAAAGATTCAAAAGTACGTTGGATCAAATGATCACGTGCTTGAACCAAAACTTCGATATAGACATCGTCTGGAATGTGATTTTCTTCGATCAATTTGCGAGTAAAGTCAAAGTCAATTTGAGATGCAGAAGGGAAACCGATCTCAATGTGTTTGAAACCAATTTTGACCAACATTTGGAACATTTTAAATTTTTGTTCCATATCCATCGGTTCAAAAATTGCTTGGTTACCATCACGTAGGTCAGTACTCATCCAAATAGGCGCTTTTGTAATTTCGTTGTTTGGCCATTGACGGTCCGGCAAGTCAACACGTTGGTACATGCGACGATATTTTTTACTTGGATCAGCTAACATCATGAGGTAACTCCTTACATAGTATGGGTTGCATTTGAGTGGGTAAGAAAAAGCAACCTACTATTTATATAGATTGTGTCTATGTGCTCTATTTACAAGGGAGTCTTCAGGGTGTTTGTAAACGTAAATATTTGATACGACTTAGATTTACCGTGAGTAACCTTGTAAGCTTATATTGAAGAGTTTAATGCAGTTAAGTCGAAAAGATTTTTCTTTTTTTATGGCTTTTAGTCGTATCTGAAAAAATATTTCCCGCTATTGGGCGCTATAGGGGAAATATTTCCGCATATGTTTTCAATGTGTTTGATATTTTTCTATAAATAACGAATTTGATTCATTTCATTCGCTATTTATAGAGGGTTATGAAAACTCTATAATCATATCTGTCTGTATATCTGCAAGGGTTGCAGTGCCCATCAAAGCCATGGTGATTTCAAACTCTTCTTTTAAGATTTTAAGCACGTGGGCAACGCCTAAAGCACCTGCGGTGGCCAGACCATAAATACACGGTCGCCCAACTAAAACTGCGGAAGCACCTAAGGCAATCGCCTTAAATACATCTGAACCGCGACGAATACCGCCATCGTATAAAAGCGGGAAGTCACTAGGTACGGTCTTTTTGATGAGCTGCAAGGCTTTTAATGGGGGAATGCAGGTATCTAAAACGCGACCACCGTGGTTGGAGACAATCAGGCCTTGTACGCCGTGTTGAATGGCCAGTTGCGCATCGAGTGGACTGACGATGCCTTTTAACAGAATGGGTAAATCAGTCTGTTGAACTATCCACGCGATATCTTCCCATGTAGGGGCAATTTTCATTAGGCCATTAAACACGGGATGATCACCTTCTTGCAGTTCAGGTAGCGGAATATGAGCAGGGGTATGTGGGTGTTGCATGCCTTCAGGTAAGTGAAAAAATGCACGACGTTCACGGTCACGAATCCCTGTATGTGGTGAGTCTACAGTGATGACAATGGCGGTGAAATTTTGTCCCTCAGCGAGTTTAAGCAAAGCCAAAGATTTATCGCGGTCACCTTGCCAGTACAGTTGAAACCATTTGTAGGGATTCTCTGATTTGAATGTGCGCATATCGGTATTGGTAAAAGTACTCAAAATCATATTACTGCCGAGTACTTCAGCCGCCAACGCGGTTGCAGCTTCTGCGTCAGGATGAAACTGCTGTTGATGACCAATCGGTGCAACAAAAATAGGATGTGGAAAGCTTTGTCCTAAGATTTCACAGCTCGTATTGCCTTGAGTGAGATCTCTTAACATGCGTGGTATTAAGTGCAGGTTTTGGAATTGAGCGAGGTTATTCTGAACACTGAGCTCATCCATTGAACCACCTTGCAAATAGTGCCAAACCATTTCTGGCAGATGTTTTTCTGCTTGGCGCTCATAGTCTGCAACGGTTTGCAGGGAGGCAGGAATTTGGGTGAGTGGTGCTAAGATTGATGCAGTGTTCATAAGTCAGCCCATTGACGTAATAAATTATGATAATGGTGAGTGAGATTCAGCACTTCTTCACTGTCCCCGAGCTGTTGGCGTAGTTTTAAGATGGTCATGTCCAAGTTAAATAGCATACTGCGTTGCCAATCATCTTTGACCATACTTTGCATCCACGTAAATGAAGCAATTCGTTTCCCTTGGGTCACGGGTTCAACACGATGTAGACTGGTTGCAGGGTAAATAATCGCATCGCCTGCGTCGAGTTTGACTTCATGGCTACCATAATGATCTTCAATGATTAATTCACCGCCTTCATATTCATGCGGTTCTGACAGAAAAACGGTGATGGAAACATCGGTACGAATTGCTTGTCCTGCATCCGAGCTAAACTGTATTGCACTATCCACGTGGTTGCCGTATGCGCCAAGGGATTGATAGCAATTAAACATGGGGGTTAATACATGTTTTGCCAAAGTTGCAGATCGAATTAAAGTGTTTTGTTGGATGGCTTGTGAAAGTATAGGGTGAAGTGTTTGATAAATTGCACTATGTACATCAATTTGTAAGTTACTTTTAATTTTTTGTGCTTGTGCACCTGCGCTATCCTGTCCTGAAACCCATGCATGGCTATGATCCAGTTGGTGTCGAATTTGCGCTACTTGTTGTTTGGTTAACACAGCTGGAATATGTAGCATCATATCGTTTTAGGCTCCCCTTGGGACAAGCTGGCCATTGGCTAAGATAGATTTGAATGTAAAAATGTAGTGTATTGGGATAATACACTACATTTGTTTGAGGTCTAAACGCGTTTTAGCTTGGTTCTTAGAACTTATAGTTAAAGGTCAGTGCCGCAGAGCGTGGTTGTCCCATTACTAATCGTGCACCGCTATTATTAAGCGTACTAATGTAATCTTTATCTGCAAGATTGTAGATGTTCAGGTTTAATGAGGCATGTTCATTAAAGGTATAACCTAGTAAGGCATCAAATACGACATAACTTGGAATAACAGGCATGGTTGTTGTTGCGGTTGAACCTGTGCTAATTGCACGCTTTTGTTCATCTACATAACGCGCTCCAAGACCCGCTCTAAAACCAGCTACGCTATAAGTCGTCCACAACGTTGCAGTCCAGTCAGGCGACCAGCGAACTGAATCATTTTCAGTCCACACTTTAGTCGTTGCATTATAGGTTTGCTGGTTCTCTTGTTCTGTGTCCATAAAGGCAACACCTGCTGAGACATTCCACGCACGTGTCAATTGACCAACAGCACCTAACTCTAAACCTTTAACTGTTGTTTTTCCTTCAGGAATGTACAGTAAGCTAATCGGATCTTGAGTAATTTGGTTTTCATTTTCTGTATGGTAAGCCGCAGCAGTTAAAATGAGTTTGTCTTCATTGAATGTCCATTTTGTCCCAATTTCATAATGATGGGTTTCCTGTGGCTTAACAGTTGGATCATTCGCAGCATTTGCGGCTGAGCTGGCACTATTGTTGAGAACGAATGCCGTACCTGGTGGTGTTAATGATTTCGCATAAGAAGCATACACACTACTTGCAGGGGTTGGTTTAAACACAGAACCGAGTTTCCAACTGACCAGTGTACCATGCGTACTCAACTGGCTTGGTGTGCGGGTCACGGCTAAAGTAGAAGAATTCGTCGTGACGGTTAAAGCATCGGATTGGGTGTCGTAATAATCGACACGGACCCCACCATTAAGCTGGAAACGTTCGCCAAATTTTAAAGTATCAAATAAATAGGCCGCGACAGTATCTGTTTGGCCATTGGCATATGCCCCCGTGTAGACGAGGTCTGGTAAATTTTGATAAGGGTTAGGTGTGTATAAACTTGCAGATGTAATGCTTGGAGCAGCTTTCCCTGGGGTTTGTGTGCTTAATGTTTTATTGTATTGTTCTTCGCGTAAGAGCTCTAAACCAGCAACGATGTCATGTTCAATCGCACCCGTTTGAGTGTTGATGTTGAGTGTAGTTTGGTTGGTCAAAATCTTATTTTCTTGATCGACCCCTTGGCGAGTTCGAGCTACAGACCATGAGTCTGGATCTTTAGGTGTTGCAAGATTGCTAATGACTAAAGCATTCACTCCCGTTAAGACGCGATTCATTTCAGTTTTACCAAATCTTGAAATATTGGTGAGTTTCACACCTTTGCTTAGATCACTTTCAACTTTGGCTGTAAACATGTGGGCTTCAACGTCTTCATAATCATTAACGCTACCGTAGAAGTTCTCACGATCAACAGGTTCTGCTGCATTCACAGCAGTATTGATGATGTCTCTTTGAGCTTGGGTTAGTTTTGTATCCGTGTTGTTGTAGTAAAAGCCGTCCATGCCAATGGTTGGAATACCACCATCTGGGATATTGTTTTGTACTATATGCTGTGAATATAAATAAAAACGTGTATCGCTATCTAAGCCAAAAGCAATAGATGGAGCGATGGCATAACCATTATTTTCTACATAGTCACGACCATCTACCCCGCCTTGCTGACCCATTACATTTAGACGAAGTGCAGACCCTTCAGAAAGGGCTTGGTTGATGTCTGCAGTAAGACGTGCATGTTCTGCGGTATTGTAAGTTGCAGAAACTTCTTGGCTGTTTTCTAAATGCGGTAATTTGCTGACGAGATTAATATATCCACCCGCACCACCACGACCAGCTTCTGCCCCTGATGGTCCTTTAATGACTTCAATTTGCTCAAGATTATAGATATCACGGCTCACGGCGCCAATATCACGAATGCCATCGACATAAATTGAGTTTTTGGTGTCGAATCCACGCATTTGAAAAGAATCGCCTGCACTGGTATTACCATTTTCCCCAAGTTGTAATGTAATTCCTGGTGTATTACGTAATGCTTCAGTTAGAGATGTTGCACCTTGTTCTTTGAGTAATTCTTTTTTAATTACAGAAATCGTTTGTGGTGTATCAACTAAAGGTTGGGTGTATTTTGCAGAACTAACTTTGTCTGTTTTGTATTTACTTTCGACTTCCGACTTCACTGTAATGGTAGGTAGCACAGTTGAATCATCTTTTGTTGGCGTTGCTGCATGTGCCATCAGTGGGAGAGAAGCTGCTAATGCAACAAATTGTGCAGTACGGTTATGTTTACGGCTTTTGATTTTTGCCATTGTCGGTGTCCCAAATAATATACGACAGAGTTCCATCACTGCTCAGTTCGGGTCGAACCATAAAGTGCAGTAATCATGGAGGTATTGTTAAGCTATGTAACTGTGGTTGCGAATTCTATTGATAATAATTATCGTTAACAATGGTCTTTAAGCTGAAAAACTCATTTGTATGTATGGAAATAATGTTTAATAAATCTTTATTAATTAAGGAAAACAATAATGATTAGTGAAAAGTAAACTAAATATAATGGTGAATTAAAACAAATGGTAAAAATATATTTAAACCAATATCTTATAATTATATGGAAAGTACATGGCTTCCATTGAAGCATAGTCAATCCATGCTTCAAAATGGACTAATTCTATTAGTTTTACTTAAATCTCAGCCCATTTTCGCATCAGATTATGATACAGGCTAGTGAGCTTTACCACCTCTTCATGTTGGTCGCTCAGTTGCACACGTAGGTTTTGGATAGTTTGGTCAAGATTAAACAAGATATGACGATCAGCATCATCACGAATCATACTTTGAACCCAAAAGAATGAAGCCACGCGGCAACCCTGAGTTACAGGGGTGACTTCGTGTACGCTAGTCGATGGATATAGAATCATATCTCCAGCAGGTAGTTTTACTTCATGATAACCATAAGTATCTTCTACGACCAAATCTCCGCCTTCATATTCGTCAGGCTCACTCAAAAAAACAGTACAGGATAAATCGGTACGAATCCGATCTTTGCTTCCAGCAATCCAACGAATGGCATTATCGACATGGAAGCCAAAGGTTTCCCCCTGTTCATAGCGGTTAAAGTAAGGTGGTAAAATATCTAAGGGTAGGGCGGCGGATAGAAATAATGGATGCTTTCCGAGTGCTTCTAGAATGATATTGCCTAAGTGTTGAGTGAGAGGGTGATCTTCAGGGAGTTGTTGGTTTTGTTTTACATTTTTTGAGAGTGATCCTGTGGTTTTTTTTCCATCAATCCATTCGACTTTCGACATTTCACTGCGAAAGTATTGTACTTGTTCTTTGCTTAACACATGGGGAATATGGTGGATCACAATACGGCCTGCTGAAAAGGAAAAACATCTTTAATATTTAAGCATATATAAAAATAGCCTCAAAGAGAGGCTATTTTTATATAATTCGATCATGAATGCATGAGATTCAGTCGGTTCACTTAGTATTTGAAGTTCAAAGACAGTATTGCGCTACGACCTTCAGCTTCAGTTGCATAGTGAGAAGCATACGCTTTAGTGAAGTAACGTGTATCAGTCAAGTTATTAATATTTAACTGAAGATTCACATTTTTGTTAACGTTATAACGTGCCATAGCATCGTAGCGAACGTAACCTGGAACATATTTGGTATTGGTGGTATTACCATAGACTTTGTCCATAGCAACTGCACCAGCACCTAATGTGAATGCAGGAGTGAAAGCATAGGTTGTCCAAAGAGTTGCAGAGTTTTTAGGTACATTTGGTAAACGTTTACCTTTAGCAGCATTAGGATATGTACAGACACCAGCACGAGTACAAGATGGGCCAGGATTAGTCTGTTCGCTATCTAAATACGTGTAGCCAGCTGAAACAGCCCATTTATCGGTAAGGTTGCCATTTACGCCAAGTTCAATACCATCGACTTTACTGTCGCCACCATTTGTATATGTGGTTGGATCAATTTGTATACGTGTATTTTGCTTTTCAGTACGGAAAATTGATGCGGTTAAATTCAGTTTGTCATTCAATAGATCCCATTTAGTCCCAATTTCATATGTACGTGCTTTTTCTGGGTCTAAATTTTTAATCGCATTAGATGGAGTAGTTTCACTGCTCTCACTTGCATCAATACCTACAGGAATTGCAGATGTTGAGTAGCTTGCATAAATGCTACCATTTTCTGTTGGTTTAAATGTTACACCGCCATTCCAACTCCAATAATCAGAATCGCTATTTACTTTAGTTGGTGTTGCAAGAACAGTTGTTCCATTTTTATATGTTGTTAATTCTGTTTCAAATTTATCCCAACGAGCACCTAAATCTACCAACCATTGAGGCGTAATCTCAATATGATCACTGAGGTAAAATGCTGTAGTTTCGGTAGTTGTATTTGTTACACGTTTATTTGCTTGTATAGAACCAAGGAAAGGATCGTTTGAATTTGGGTTAAATGTAGATGTACACCAACCATTTGAGTTGGCAAGGGTGCATGCACCAGCTGTAGTACTACCACCAATTGCAGTGCTGTTTCCTGTCGCTGGGTCAGTAACGACATAAGTACCTTTGTCACCATCTAGTTTTGAGTATTCAGCACCTGCAATAAAACTATGTTTTAATGCACCAGTATTGAATTTACCATTTAAAAAAAGCTGGTCACTGAAAGTGTCAATATCCGTTGTACGAGTATTGGCACGACGCCAGATACCTTTATTTTTTAATTCGCCTGTTGCTGAGTTAATAAAGTTACCTTGACTGTCATCGGGCTGTGTCCATACATAGTCATTTTTTGATTTGCTGTAAGTTGCAACATTCGTTATTGTTAAATTATCTGCTAAATCATGCTCTAATTTAAATGTACCAATTTGGTTTTCTTGTCTCTGGAAATCACGATCTTTCCAACCATAATAAATGCCTTGCTTAACATCAATTGGTTTACCAGAACCAGCAGCATAATTGTTAGGATTATTGTATGGAACACCAGCATCAGGTGTATCATCTGTTTTTAAATAATAATAACTTAAAGTGGCACGAGTTGGTGTATCTAAGCCAAAAGTAATACTTGGTGCGATACCTGCACGTTTGTATTCTGAACCATCATCACCTTGACCTGCTTTATTATTGTGGTGTCCCATCACTGCAACACGAGCAGCAATACCATTGCCGAAGTCTTTGTTACCATCTAAAGTGATGCGTTGGTAATCATCAGTACCTGCTTGCACAGAACCTTCTAAAGAATCCCCTTTTTTAGCCACTTTAGAAATTAAGTTGATGTTACCGCTGGCATTACCACCACCACCTAACATTGAAGAAGAACCTTTCGTTACTTCGACTTGCTCTACTGCAAACATTTCACGATTTTGAGAAGTTCCTGCTCTTACACCATCTACATATATAGAGCCTTCTGAGTTATAACCACGGATAAATGGACGATCTCCATTTGGGTTTCCGCCTTCACCAGCACCGAGGGTAATACCTGGTACGGTACGTAAAGCATCGCTTAACGTTGTAACTTGAGTGTCTTCAATCAACTGTTTAGAAATAACAGCAACAGACTTTGGAGTATCCAGTAGGGGAGCAACAAATTTGCTGTTTGCAGATTTATCGACTTTCAAACTTTGTTCTGCTGCCGCTTCCGTGTGAATTGTTTCTAGTTGCGTAACTTGATCTTGTGCAACAGCATTGACTGCAATCACTGAAAGTGTTGAAGCGATTGCTGAAGAAACCAGCTTTTTACGTGTTTTGATGAAGGCCATAACGAGTCTAGTTCTAGCGTTGTAAATTAGTATGCGAATAATAATGATTCTTATTTTTTGTTTCCTAATTGTTACATTGAAATTTTAGATGTTAAGAATGAATTAAACTGGAAAAATAAATGTAATAATATAATAAAATCAACATATTTAATTGATTTTTATATCTATTGGAAAAGTAGATTGTATTTTTGTAATATTATTGAAATTTAGAATCTATATTTTTATCAGTCATATTTTTGAAAATGTCTGATGAATATGAAGGAATTGTGTTGGATCTATATGCTCCATGTAGCTTCTCAAAAAACCTCCCATG